>NZ_JACBAZ010000001.1:300000-600000 GCF_013391475.1 Oceaniferula marina
TTCAGAACCTTAGGACTGAGGCGCGGACCGTGGAAATATGTGACCGGTCATCAGGAGGAGCTCTACAATCTTGAATCGGATATCGGCGAAGCCAACAATGTGATCGCGCAATATCCGGAAATGGCCTCAATCATGCGTCACACGCTTGGGCGCATCCGGAAAGAGGGACGGATACGTAAGCTTCCTGGCGACATTGAGCTGCCTGAATATGCTGCCTCAACGGAAGAATCTCACAATCCGGTTGAGCACGCATTCGACGGAAACGAAGCGACGCGCTGGGCCGCAACAGACCGTAAGGCCGGACACTGGTTGAGAGTTGATTATAAAAAACCGACCGCAGTCTCAGGCGTGCAGATCGTATGGGAACACAGCGATAAAAAATACGGATATATCGTGGAAGGTTCTGACGACGCTACATCGTGGGAAACACTGGCAGAAGGATATGCCGACACCCATGGCTCAAAACATAACGTCTCTGCCGAAAAGCGCTATTACCGAGTTAGAACAACCACCGAAGGCCCCTACATTTGGCCAAGTATCCGAAAACTCAATTTCGCAACCGAGCACGCCGAACAGACGGTTGCGGGCGAAGTGTCTGACGAACAGGCCATGAAGCTTGCGAACGAAGTGCTCGGCAAACTGACACTGGAAGAAAAGATATCGCTCTGCCACGGCAGCGGAACCTTTACGATCACTAATATCCCGCGCGTCGGGATTGAGCGTGAGTTCACGATGGTCGACAACTCCAGCACCGTGGTCGGCGATGTGGCGCGTATGAAATGGGGGACCACCGAGGAAGGCAAAAAGCAGACCGCCACCGCCTTCCCTTCCCTCTCCGCTGCAGGTGCGACTTGGGACCGTGAGCTGGTTCGGCAATTCGCGGATGCGCTGGGCAAAGAGGCACGCTTCCGCGGCAAGGATATGCAGCTCGGGCCAGGTGTGAATATTCACCGCACACCGCTCTGCGGCCGCAACTGGGAATACTTCGGCGAAGATCCGGCCCATGCCGCCAAAATGGTCGTGCCTTACGTTAAAGGGCTACAGCAAAACCATGTCGCTGCGACCGTGAAGCACTTTGCGGCGAACAACTCGGAATGGAACCGTTATCGAGTCGACTCGGATCCGGACGAACGCACCCTGCGCGAAATCTACTTCCCCGCCTTCGAGGCCGCCGTCAAAGAAGGCGGCGTACTGGCCGTGATGAGCGGCTACAATAAAGTACGCGGTGAATGGTGCAGTCATAGCGACTACCTGAACAACCAGATTCTCAAAAAAGAGTGGGGATTCAAAGGATTAGTGGTAACCGACTGGGACGGCCTGCACAGCACGATGAAAGGGGCACTCGGCGGCACGGATCTTGAAATGAACATGGGCGCTAATATCCGCTACTTCAAAAAACCGCTGCTCGAGGCAGTGAAGAACGGAACCATCCCGCAGGCAGTGCTCGACGACAAAGTCCGGCGCGTGCTGTATGTGATGGCGAAAACCAAGTTTATCGGCACCCACACCGACCGCGAAAAAGGCGCGTATGAAACACCGGAACACACCGCCATCGCGCGCAAGATCGCTCAGGACGCGATCACCCTACTCAAGAACGAGGATGACGTACTGCCGCTGAACCGCGAGGCAGTAAAAAGCGTTCTCGTCATCGGCGACAATGCCATCCGCAAACAGTGCCCCGGCTGGCACAGCGGTCGCGCCAACCCTAAACATGAAGTCACCCCGCTCGAAGGAATAAAAGAGCTTCTCGGCGACAACGTGCAGGTGACATTCCGCAACGTAAAAAGCGCGGGCGATCAAATTAAACAGCTCCCGGAAACCTGGATTCTAACACAGGATCCGAACTCCAAGCGCGTCGGGTTCGGACAGCCGGCATTTAAAGTTGAATATTTCAACAACACCGAACTCACGGGTGCGCCGGTTCATACCGCATACGACAAGCACATCGATTTCAACAAGCGCAAAAAACGGCTCCCGGAAGGGGTGCGCCAAAACAACATCTCCATCCGCTGGACCGCAACCATCAGCCCGGATCAGAGCGGAGAATACGTACTCGGCGCCAAAATCGACGACGGGGTGCGCATTTTTGTAGACGGCCAGCTGGTCGCTGACAACTGGCGGCCCGGTGCAAAACGGATTGCCAAAGGAACGATTCAGCTGGAAAAAGACAAGGAGTATGCCCTGCGCGTGGAATACCTCGAAATTGCCGGCGACGCGCTCTGCGAGTTTGGGCTGATCGAATCTGCCCAGAGTCTTACCGCGCTGGTTGCGGAAGCGACGCAGTCCGATGCCGTGATCTACTTCACCGGAAACAACCACGACATGAGCCAGCCGGTCTGTGAAGGCGAAACGGTCGACCGCAAAAGCATGGCACTCTACCCGCATGACGACCGCGCGATTGCCGCGCTGCTGAAAGCCAAACCGGATGCCGTTATCGTCAACCTCAGCGGGGTCGCGGTCGCGATGCCGTGGATCGATGAGGCCAAGGCGCTGGTTCAGTATTACTTCAGCGGACAGGAAGGCGGCAACGCCATCGCCGACGTGCTCTTCGGTAACGTCAATCCGTCCGGCAAGCTGACGTTTACCATGCCGAAAAAGCTGTCCGATTCTCCGGCACATGCACTGGATGATTACAATGACAAGTATATGAAATACAAAGAGGGTGTCTTCGTGGGCTACCGCTGGTTTGATGCCAAAAACATCGAGCCACAATTCCCGTTCGGACACGGACTGAGCTACACCACCTTCAAGGTCGGAAAACCGAAACTCTCCCGAGAAAAAGGAAAAGTGATAGTGAAAGCTTCTGTAACCAACACCGGCAAAGTCGCCGGAGCGGAAGTCGTTCAGCTTTACGTTGCGCCGCCAAAAGGCGAAGTCGAGCGCCCTGTGCGCGAGCTGAAAGATTTCGGCAAAGTGTTCCTGCAGCCCGGCGAAACCAAAACCGTCGAAATGCAGCTCACAGAACGCGATTTCTCCTACTGGGACATAGCAACTCACGACTGGAAAGCCACCCGTGGAACCTACCGCATCGAGATCGGCTCTTCCTCGCGCGACATCAAGCAAACGCGCACCTTTAAATATTAAAAATAATCTCCTGCTAAATCGCCCTAAAGGCCACACTTTAGGGCGATTACCATACGGGAGTCATTGGGAAGTGGCACCTGGGTCTGGATGAACCGCTCAGGCCAAACAGCCGTGGGTTTGATTATTTTTTATGGCTTTCTCAACGGTGCTCATTCGTTTACGCATGCTCATAAAAAGTGGGGGAAGCACCCTGAATTGTGGCCGATCTGCCGGAACCGTGAACCGTTGGATTACCGAGGGTATCGAGGGTATCGAGGGTATCGAGGTCACACGCCTGGGCGCATGGATACTGGTGCCATCGCTCTGACGGCGGCTCTTTCATCGATGCCTTACCTGCCAGACGAGGTCTATCGCTGTGCGATCGAAATGTACAAACGGGGGAATCTTCTTTGGGGGGCTTTTGGCTTTTACGATGCTTTCAACCCCTCCAGAAACTGGGTGGCAAATGCCTATCTTGGGATTGATGTAGGGCCAATTGCTCCCATGATCGAGAACCAACGGACGGGAATGTGCTGGGCGGTTTTCATGCGCGCTCCTGAAGTGAGAAAGCTGACCCGGCTTATTCAATAGCAGCTCTTGTAGCAGGATTGGAACATGTGAGCTCATAGGTTATTACGACTGAAAAAAAAGATAGCTTTTTTCTTGCGATGTTACCTATATCATATAAATGAAATCTTATTGGATAGTTGTAATGCGAAATGTTATCGCACTGATGCAACGTCCACCTCATCCAGCCCAATATACAACACCATGAAACCAACATCGACATTAACTCTTGTTGCCCTGTTTGCAGGTGCATCAGTGACTCAAGCTGCGACAACTCTTATTGCAGGGGATACAGGAGACGGCAATTTTGAAGCGTCAGCTTCTGGCTCAGCACTTGATGCGAGTGGTCACTGGGTCCAAAATGGAAGCAATCCAATCATTCAGGAGGCCGTATGGGCAGCAGAAACAGGTGATAAGGGGGCGTGGATCAGAGGTTGGGTCGCCAATCTCGACGGTAACTTTCATCAAGATGAAACAGTTTCTGCAGGTGGGCAGTATGTTTTGGATGCCGGATTCAAATTGGAAAGCAACTTCAAATCCAACGGAGGTACGGTTGGAATGGCGCTCATATGGCTTGATGGAACAGCTACCGAGATTTCACGTGTGACTGTTGATGTGTCGTCTCTCGCCAGCGACAGTAACTGGCACCACTATGATACATCAACGGTTACCGCTCCGGCAGGAACCCTTCAGGCACGCGCCTTCTTTTATTACGCAACAGATGACAATATTGAAAATGGATCCCAGGCTTCGGCCTTTGTTGATAATGTCTCACTGGTAGCCGTTCCCGAACCATCGTCCGCGGCATTGCTCGGGCTCGGTGGCGCAGCCCTACTTATGCGCCGACGCAAATCATTTTAGTTCTCCTGAACCAAATATCAGGATAAATATTGCTTATCAACCAGTCCCTGTCACCGGGGGCTGTTTTTTTTGAAATGCAGCAAGCTCAAGGAGCGTTTTCATCATACAATGATGTTTTTTTTCAGCTTACGTGCAATCCGGGCTCGAAGGATGCCACCCATCCAGGGCAAGATTGTTGAAATTAAATATTGCCATCTGACGCTCTGGCGATACATTGTGATGACTAAATGATACCGTTAACATTAACGCTGTGAAAATTTCAACTGCCGTCATCCAGATTCGCCAACGTCCCGTTCAACGGGGAGGCTTTGCTCTGGTGGCTACGATGTCGGTGATGGTAATCTTGTTGATGGTAGCGCTCTCCATGTTGAGCCTGTCGACCATTACACTGCGTGAGTCCGGGCAGGATGAACAAGTGCAGGTGGCCCGAGCCAATGCTCGCTTGGCTTTGATGCATGCCATTGGGGAGCTGCAGCTCACCATGGGCCCTGATCAGAGGGTGTCAGCCGAAGGGGCAATGACGGGAGAAGCCGGTCATGGTAAGTCGCATTGGGTGGGGGCCTGGAGTTCGGAGGATGAGGATGGGGACGATGAGCCTGATGGAACATTTGAAGGTTGGTTGGTTTCTAGGGCCTTAGGGGGGGAAGTTTCCTACGAGAGCATCCAGTCGAATGCTCCGACAGGCGATCAAACATGGGTGCGTCTGGTGGGTGCAGGTTCCGCGAATACGAAGGTCGATACCAAAAGCGAAGTGCTTGTCGAACGGGTGCGAGTGATGGGAAGAGAATCAGGGATGGCCGGTTCGCGCCTTGCAGGTCACTATGCATGGTGGGTCGGCGATGAGGGGGTCAAAGCCAGGGTGGATATGCAAAATATCCAGCAAGATGCTAATCTGGCTTCGCAGGGGACGCAGCGATCTTCAATCGAGGTCATCCCGGGTTTTGAATCCGTGGATAGCACGGGGCATGAAATCCGCAAGATGGTGACCACCGGTACCGCAGGTAAATTGAGAGGTGCCTCCGTTCAAGCATTGAAGGATCATTTCCACAGCATGACGGTGCACTCGTTGGCATTGCAGACGGACACGAGACAGGGGGGACTAAAAACGGATTTGTCTTTGCTTTTTGAAATGACGGATGAAGATTTCGAGGCCATTGATCCCGCCAATTACGCGCCCTACGTCAATGCACAAACACCGGTCAGTGATGCAAAAGAAATACCCAAAGGACTCTTGTTTTATGATCAGGGAATACATGGACCTACGATAGACCTGCTCCGTAATCATTATCGTCAGTATAAAACAATCAGGGGAGATGGTGCGTCTCCCATGAAAGTGGCCCATGCCAGCTTCCCTAATAAAACCGAGTTTGGCCAGGGAATGTGGCGTCGTACGGCCTGTATTCATGCTTGGCACTGGGGCTTACATACCGATCCTAATACGAGCAAAAGAATCAAACCCGTTTGGTGGGGATCTGGAGATTTTCCAGTGACGCGTTTATTGAAAGGCAATGTCACTCCTTATCTAAACCGTGTGATGATGTATTTCAGTGTGCAGGCGGTGCCTCTTGCTGATGCTACACCTGATGATTTTAGTGATGATACATACAATCTGCACTTGAAGCTGCAGCCAATTCTTTATGTGCACAACCCTTACAATGTCAGAATGCGTGTGGACGGTATGCGCTATCTGAAGAATATTTCTGAAGCGCAGCTGTGGATTCGTAAAAATCGAAGTTGGCCAGAGAAGATTGATTTCGGATCTTTGTTGGATGCCAATGATGAAGCCAAGCCTATTACCAGCGGCGATCGCAATGGTGAAGCTCAGTTTGTGGTCGACCATGCTGTGGATTTTGCTCCAGGCGAGATGAAAATCTTTGTGCCAAGCCGCCAGCAGAGTTGGGGAACTGCGATGAAAATGAAAGAGCTCGGGGATGCCTTTCAGCCTGATGAAATGGCACTCACCGTCGATCTGACCTACGTAACGGGAAATGGGGGTGGGCCGACAGCTGCCATTTCACAGATCCCTTCGGGCTCTCAGCTCCAGATATCACTGCGGTGGGGGGCATACGCCAAGGAAGATTTTGAACTCTATGAACATGCACGGGGCGGATACAATACAGTGTGGAGCGGTTTGTCGCAGTGGCGCCCACAGTATTCGACGGGGGCGTTGACCACGAACGGTTGGAGTGATGCTTGGAACGCTCCTTCCCACCATGTCGAAGACCTGATGACGATCACTCCCGTTGTTGTTGATGACCGGTTTGTGAAGCCAGCAAAGTTTGATCGCTACGAGACGACCCCAAATGGAAACAGGTCGGTAGCTACGGTTGTGGGCCCATCTTCTTTCGTGATGGGCAACCCGCTGAGCTCTTCGGATTCGAATGTGCTGGGGGTGATTTCGAATTGCAACAGGATTCCAGGGGCTGGGATGTACTCGAATATTACCCATTCTCACATGGATTACGGGCAAGTAGGCTACCCGTATTTTCAAAATGCATTTATCGATAACTACGGAACATGGGGGAGCAACAATGGAGCGGCAGGCGAGCGTTACTCGACCGTGCTGGAAGTCCCGACCGCCCCGGTTTTTTCTCTGGGAGCGCTTCAACACGCAAACATCGCGGTAGAAGGATACCAGCCGGGTTTGGCGATAGGAAATTCATTGCCGAACTTGACCATGAGAGATCACACAAAAATAGTAGAACCCGTCTTTGGTCAGCAAAATTACGATTTGTCCTATATGACCAACAGAGCCCTCTGGGATGCTTACTTTTTTTCATCCATCACACCCCGGCCTGAAGACGCGTCATATGCTTCGCTAACCCTCGCCCCGATCAAGGATATTGAACGTGTTGTTTCAGAATTTGTTTCAGGGAAAAAGCCTTTGGGGAATAGCCGCATGCGCTTGATTACTGATCAATCGCAGGGGGCGAAGAGAGAACAAGAATTGAAGCATTTTCAGATGAGCGCCGCGCACCTTGGAGTTGCGGGTGGTTTCAACGTAAATTCCACATCAGTGGAAGCTTGGAGCGCGTTTTTGTCAGGTTATCGGGATGCCACCCTTCGTACTGCGAGTGGGGTCGATAAAAATGATGAGGTGAGTGCTTTTCCCCGTATGACCTTGTCGGTGGATAAAGGGGGGCAAGATCCTGTAGCTGATAACGAAAGGGCGTGGACGGGTTTTTCACAGCTAAGTGATACACAGGTCGAGGAACTGGCCAAGGAGATCGTAACTCAACTACAAAGCAGGGCGAAACTTCGTAAGGGGGAAGCTGCTGTCACCCCATGTTTGACCATGGGGCAGTTTGTCAACCGGATGTTGACTGGTAATGACGAGGTAAAACAACGAGGTATTCTTCAGGCGGCTATTGAGGTGAGTGGCCTCAATGAGACCATGGACAACTATGGTACCTATGATTGCTCCCTTTACGGCTCACAGCCTGAGCAACACGCATACCTTGGAGATGGAAAAAATACGGGTATCTCGGCGGCTAGTTCGTCACCTTCCTATGTCTTGCAGGGCGACATACTTCAAGCTCTTGGCGCTTCCATGACCGTTCGGTCAGACACCTTTATTATTCGGAGTTACGGTGACGCGGTTGATGCCAATGGAGAAGTGACGGCCCGTGCTTGGTGCGAGGCTATCGTTCAGCGAGTTCCTGAACCTGTGATTGCAGATACCGATGATGTTTGGCAGCCTGCCGATCAAACGTTTGGGCGGCGGATGAAAATTGTATCATTCCGATGGCTCAGCAAGGAAGAGGTTTAAAGGTAATTTAGAAAGAGAGTTGTATGCACTATAGGTATTTATTTGTCGTACTGTTTACGATTTTGCTGGATTCTGGGATGGCCAAAGGGAAACAAGTGGATATCCAGTTCAGGACCTTTTCTGTTTCGGGAGACCTCAAGGGGATTCATTATTACACGGACAATGGTTCTGTCGAAATAGAAGTACCTAGTGGTAAGCGGTCGGCTCCGTTCAAGTACAGAGGGGAGAGGGAAATGATTTTTTTCAGAAAGCGTGATCAAGTTTCCGGTCAAGAAATTGTCCCTCTCGCCAAGGTAATGCTGCAGGGAAATCTTCGGAACCCCCTGCTTGTTTTTATTCGCCAAGGTAAGGACGGGGAGTCAGATTTACCCTACAGTCTTAAAGTGCTAGAAGACGATCCTCGTGATTTTACTGATGGGACAGTGAAGCTGATGAATCTTACAAACAAACCATTGCACATTGAGTTAGGTCAGGGCAGGGAGATAGATCGGGTGCTGAAACCATATCAGATTCTAAGTTATCGTTTACCTGAAGGCTTCAAGGGAAACCTGCCGCTGAAAATTTCGATGCGTTACGGTAAGCGTATGGAGCCTCTGATACGCTCCAGAGTTTTTCCAAGCATCCATGCGAGGGATATCTATTTTATATGGCCTAACCAAAGGAAAGGTGCGGGGAATAAAGTCAAAATTGCCACCTTGCGTGAACGAGGTGATACCGCTGGGGTGAGATTGGACCTCTAGTCAGGCCAGCCTCAATGATGCGCGGGGGCATTTGGAAGCAACTTTCAGTCTGCCTAATTATGTGTTGGCAAGTGAGCCATATCCCCAAAACGGAGCAAGCCCTTGAGTGTTGATACTCAAGGGCTTGCATATGGTACGCAGACTGGGACTCGAACCCAGGACCAATTGGTTAAAAGCCAACTGCTCTACCAACTGAGCTATCTGCGCTTTGGTTGGATTTGGTGTCGTTCGGCTGTTTGAGCCGCGCGGCGGCGGCAAAATACATTTTTTTCTCAGGATGGCAAGATACTTTTTACCTTTTTTCGCATTTTTTTGATGCCATAAAATGCCTCTGTGTCTTGTCGCTGGATCAAGCTAGAAAGGAGGAAGCTCCTGGGCATCATTCTCGATTACAGCAAGGCCTTCAATCTCAATGAGCCAGCCCGGTCGGCAGACCGGCGCTGTGACAATTTCGAAGGGAAGTTCTGGGAATCTACGTGCAATTTCCGGCCGCACGACAACTTCGTCCGCAGGGTCTCGCAAATAGACAATGAACACTTGCATGTCGTCCAGCGTGGCGTCGGCCTCGAGGAGCAGGGCCTCGATGTTTTCCAGTGTTCGTTCAAGTTGGCGATGGATGTCCCCGCGGTGCAAGGTGACGCCTTGGTCATCAATGCTCGCTGTGCCTGAAATGAAGATCTGGGTACGATCCCGGTAATCAATGGCTGTCGCGCGCTCAAAGGCAACGCCATACACGTGTGTTGGGCTGAGGTGCTTGAGTGCGTGGAGATAGCGAATTTGCTCTGGTTTTAGCCCCCCAATTGCGTATGCATCCAGCAAGGTGTTGGTTGGTGCATCCGTATAGCCCCCCTCAATTCCTGTGCTTGCAATGTAGTGGGTGTCTGCAGACAGGCCTTCAGCTTCAAATACTTCGTTGCGGGCATCCACCATCCCGGCATAATTATTGTCTACATTCTGAACAAAAAACCAGGTCCTCACCACATGGTCGGCCAGTGTCATTTGCTCGGACTTGAGAAAATCTCCATATTTTTTGAAGATCCCTTGAGTTTGGGCGTGAGAATCCACAGATTCCGGAGAAGTGATACCTGTGCTCCAATGGTGAGTGAGGTCTTTTCTTTTCAGACTCAGGGTCCGGTTGTTGTAGGATTTAGAAAGCTTTTCTCCCGGAATACGGAGGTGGGATGCCCAAAGGGTGACTTTTGACGGGGGCGCTGGAACTTGACGAACCCAGGAAATGGCACAGTTCTGGTTTGGCACATCGGGGTCGGAAAAGCTTTGGCCTCTGAGTGCGGCTTCCTGATTAATCAGGTCACTACAGAGAAATCGACGCCAGACGGCGGAATCCATCTCCAGGCCCATGGATTGAACGGCTTGTTCGTATGCCTCGCGGACCCATTTGAGTTGAATATCAAAATGGGCGTATTCGGTGGGGCGGATCATCCACTGGATCTCTTCCACTCCATCCTTGCCGCGGAAGCGCGAAAATTGGATAGCGACGGGCAGTGGTCGGTGGGAGTCCGGATTGGGCTCGCTAAGATTGTTTTTTAGGATCACGGGTGACATAGGTCTGTAGGTGACATTATTACGGATGTCGAGCCCTTGTCCTTGCAAAGAATTGACAGGCGGAACCGTGTTTGGATCTAGGGAGCCGAGTTTGGATCCAGATATCGTGTTCAGAATGAATCAAGCCATTGCGTCACAGAGCCGTGACCACACGCCGGGATAGAAGTACAACGGGAAATGACAGCGCACTCAGCAGATATGAGGGCGCGCCTGCGGATGGATTAAAAATGGGAGTTCTCTGCCTAGAGGTCTCGAATTTCTCTGAGGGCATTGAGTGCGGCAATCGCTTCATCTTGCCTCAGATTGACATGTTCCTGTGCTCCAGTGGCCGTACGTGCGCTGAGAGTGATGCTAATGTGTGGGTTCTCACCTTCATCGGCGCTGACACTGACAATTTGGTGCGGGTTGACGAGGTATGGCTTCCCATGGGCTAAAAATTCAATCAGCTTCATCGGTTTAAGGGGGTGGGGGGTTATGGGATCAACATGGAGGGGTATCCAAGCAGTCCAATACATATAGTAAATGAAATCTCAAATTTCAAAAGTAAGAAATTGAAAAAATAGACTGATTTGTCTCGATGCCCAGAATGAGGGAGAGAAGGAGTATTGAAACTTTGGATAGATTTTAATTTTTATTCTTTTCATTCTGTTATCTTGGGTTGATGAAAGGGGGGAGCAAGGCCCCGTCGTATGACAAGCGCATGATACAGACCATCCACAGTTTAGAGGAGCTTCCTGCCATTTCAGACTCGGTTCATTTGGCTCTTGGAGTCTTCGATGGTGTTCATATCGGGCATCAGGCGGTGATTCAGCAGGTGGTAGAGTCAGCTCGCGCCCAGGGCGGGATTGCCGGGGTTTTGACCTTCGAACCGCATCCGATTCGGGTTTTAGCCCCGCAGAATGCTCCGCGACGCATTTTGGCGTCGATTCAGCACAAAGAAGATCTTTTGGCCGAACTGGGCGTGGAATTGCTTATCGTCATTCCCTTTACTGAGGCGTTTGCTGAATATGAGGCCGAAGAGTTTTTATTGGAATTGAAAAACGCGTGCGGCTCACTCAAGACCTTGAGTATGGGGGACGATTGGAAGTTTGGGCGTAAACGCCGGGGTGATGTGCAGTTACTCAAACACTTCGGTTTGGCGTATGGCGTTGAAGTCAAGACAGCGAGCCCGGTTAGGCTCGAAGGTGAGCGGGTAAGCAGCACCCGTATTCGACAGGCCATCCGGGATGGCAACCTCGACGCTGTTTCAGAGATGCTGGGTCGCGAATTCAGCGTTTGGGGCACCGTGATCGAGGGCAAGCAGTTGGGACGTTCGATAGGTTTTCCCACGGCCAACTTACGAGTTTATAACGAACAGCTACCGCCTGACGGCGTGTGGGTGGTTGATGTCACTCTGGATCAAGGGGAAATTGTGAGAGGGGCCGGGAATCTGGGGGTTCGTCCCACAGTGGATGGCAAGCAGGGGCGGAGGCTTCTGGAGGTGCATCTGATCGATTGCGAGAGAGACCTCTACGGTCAGGGCATGGAAGTTCGTTTTTTGCATTGGGTGAGGGGGGAACAAACCTTTGAAGGACTGGACGCATTAAAAGCCCAAATCGCAGAAGATGTCGCATTTTGCCGAAATTGGAGCGGAATATGATAATTGCTCGATAACAGGTTGACCTTGTCAGTGTCCGAGGCTAGATCATCCCCGACCCATAAACCATTATGAAAACACCAATCACTGTTTCCGTGACAGGTGCCGCCGGTAACATCGGCTACGCACTTCTTTTCCGTATTGCTTCGGGCTCTATGTTCGGCCCCGAGCAACCCGTTAACCTCCGACTGATCGAAATCGAGCCAGGCATGAAAGCCTTGCAAGGTGTGATCATGGAGCTTGATGACTGTGCTTTCCCTTTGCTCAATGATGTTGTTGCTACCAGCGACCTTGAGGAAGGATTCAAAGGCGCCAACTGGGCACTGCTTGTTGGCTCTGTGCCACGCGGTCCTGGAATGGAGCGCGGTGATTTGCTTAAGGTCAATGGCGGTATCTTTACCGGCCAAGGCAAAGCGATTGCAGCGACTGCAGCCGATGACGTTCGCGTGCTCGTCGTAGGAAACCCATGTAACACCAACGCTCTGATCGCCATGAACAGTGCTGAAGGCGTGCCAAATGACCGTTTCTTCGCAATGACCCGTTTGGACGAGAACCGTGCCAAATCACAGCTCGCAGCCAAAGGTGGAGTCCACAACAGCGACATCACCAACATGTGCATCTGGGGTAACCACTCTGCGACCCAGTATCCTGATTACACCAATGCCAAGATCAACGGCAAGCCCGTGACCGAAACCATCACGGATACCGAGTGGCTTCAGGGTGAGTTCATCTCAACCGTGCAACAGCGTGGTGCCGCCATCATCAAAGCTCGTGGAGCATCCTCCGCGGCCTCTGCTGCCAATGGCGTTGTGGACACGGTTCGCAGCCTGACCAATCCGACTCCTGAGGGTGACTGGACCAGCATTGCTGTTTGTTCTGACGGCTCCTATGGTATTGATGCCGGCCTGATCGCTTCGATGCCCATCCGCGTAGACGCTGAAGGCAACTGGGACGTTGTTCCTGGTGTTGAACTCGATGCGTTCTCCAAGGAGAAGCTTGATGCTACCGTGCAGGAGCTTCGCGACGAGAAAGCGGCTGTAGCCGACCTCCTCTAAACGCTTTCCATTCGTTGTTTACAATTTCATATCGCGGAATGCAACCAGTGTGCATTCCGCGATATTTTTTTGTCCGCAAAGAAGGACGAAAAACTTGGCGATCAGAGTCAACTCAGCGAGCTAGCCCATCAAAGGGGAACGATGGTGAGGATCGACAAAGCAAATGAATCGGGAGCGGCGATTCCGATGATATACAACGTTCAGGAAAATTGTTGATTCGCTGATGAAAGAGTGAGGGGCCGCGGAAGGGTATTTTATACCACTCCGCAAAACAGACGAGACGATTGATCGTTGTTGAGGTATTTGGAAAAGCACTGCGTGATCCATGAGAGTTCCGGATGAATGACTCCTTTGGCTTTGTTTCTCCTTAGTCATGGTGCCCGCACCATTCCTTCGTCGCGCCTTACCAAAGAACTCATTCATCTCGGCTATCGTCCCGTCTGTTTTACTACTTGGTATTACTTCAATCCACCATCACTGACTCCAGAAGATTAACCCATCAGAATGCTTGGGGGCTGCCTCGTCAAAAGGCGTTTTAAGCCCTCTGTGGGCATTCAAGAAAAAGCTATCTTTGATAGACAGAAGCACATACGGCACCCAGTATACTACGACTCATGAGCGAAACCATACCATTTGAACAAGAAAACTCTCAGTTGACCGAGGTGAGGAAAGAGATTAGTCGGGTCGTGGTTGGTCAGCAAGATCTTGTTGACCGCTTGTTGGTGTGTTTGCTTTGTAACGGGCATGTTCTGATTGAGGGGGTTCCGGGCTTGGCCAAGACGTTAACCGTGAGCACCATGGCTCAAACCTTGGGGGTGGATTTCAGCCGAATCCAATTTACCCCGGATTTGCTTCCAGGCGATCTGATTGGAACCTTGATTTACAATCAACAAAGTGGTGAGTTTACACCACATAAAGGGCCCGTATTTGCCAATATTGTGCTTGCGGATGAGATCAACCGCTCTCCGGCAAAAGTTCAAAGCGCATTATTGGAGGCCATGCAGGAAAAGCAGGTCACCATCGGAACCGACAGCTATCGTTTGGATGAACCGTTTTTGGTTTTGGCGACTCAAAACCCAATCGAACAAGAGGGAACCTATCCGCTTCCCGAAGCTCAACTGGACCGGTTTATGATGAAGGTTCTGGTGGATTACCCAAGTCTTGAAGAGGAACATGCGATCATGAGCCGCATGTCTGTGAATCAACCGACACTTGAGGTTCAGAAGGTCATGGAGTCGGCAGATATTTTAAGCATGCGCGCCAGCCTTGACCAAATCCACACCAGCGAAGTGCTTGAGCATTATGTCATCAAGATTGTGGATGCGACACGTCACCCTGAAACTTATGGTTTGAGTGAACTGAAACCACTGATCAATCATGGTGTATCTCCGCGAGCGAGTATCTTTCTATTGAAAGGAGCGAAAGCACACGCCATGCTGGAAGGTCGGGATTATGTTATTCCTGAGGATGTGAAGTGGATTGCCATGGATGTGCTGCGCCACCGGATTTCGATTACGTATAAAGCCGAAGCCGAAGGGAAAAACGTGGAGTCGATTCTCAGTAAAATTTTATCTTCGGTCGAAACGGTCACCGAGACGTAGGATGCCATTGGAAATTTTACTATGGGTGAGCGACCGTAATCATTGATCATCAGCTATTTTGTTTGTTTCCTCTGCCGGGGCTTGTCCCTTGTAACCGTTGGTATTTTATCCGACTCATCTCCACACCATGCTGAACCAGAAAGAGCTCGAAAGCAAAGTCAGGCATATCCAGATTTACAGTCGGAAGGCTGTGTTGGAAATGCTGGCTGGAGAGTACCGAAGTAGCTTCAAAGGCATGGGTATTGAGTTCGAAGATGTCCGGGGGTATCAGCATGGTGACGACGTCCGCTCCATTGATTGGAATGTAACAGCGAGGATTGGCCGTCCCCATGTGAAGACGTTTATGGAAGAGCGGGAACTCACCTTGTATTTCCTGGTTGATGTTTCGGCTTCGGGTGAATTTGGAAGCTCGGAAATGAGTAAAAAGGAAGTGATGGCCCGGATTGTTGCCTTGTTGGCATTTGCCTCGGTTCACAACCATGATAATGTGGGCTTGATTCTTTTTGCCGGTGATGTCGAGTTTCACCTTCCACCACGCAAAGGGAAAAATCAGGTGATGCGAATGGTCGATCATCTGATGCGGCATCCAACCAAGAGCAAAGGAACCAATGTCAAAGCAGCATTGGAATACTTCCAACAGGTGCGTCGAAGAAGGTGTGTGGCCTTTCTTTTTTCCGACTTTCTTGATACCGGTTATGAACGGACATTGGGGGATGTAGCTCACGCACATGATTTGATCTGTGTCTCGATCCGAGATCCACGTGAATCCGAGTTGCCCTCCGCCGGGATGCTGGAATTCAGAGACGCGGAAAGCGGGGAACTTCGAACCATTGATTGTAAGGACGGAGGGCTAAGAGCGAGATTGACGGAACAATCCGAGCGACATCAACGGCAATTGAAGGATCTGTGTCACGAAGTGAATGCAGAGTTGTTGGATATATCCACAGATGATGATTATCTATACGAAATCATTCAATTTTTCAGGGAACGCTATACGAGGAGTGCCGATGTTTGATTCTCTGAAACCACTATGGAGGCGTTCTCCGGTAAAGGTATTCCTTCATTTGTCGGCCTGTTTGATGGTATGTTTTTTCAGTGCATGCCAATCCGAGCAGCAACCGCAGGCGGAAAACCAAGAGGTCGGGGTAGTTCAGGAGTCTGACGTCACCTTGGCCCTGCGGGTATCCGAGACACGCATCCAAACAAGTCAAGGTCTTGAGGTTAACCTGCAAGCTCGTCACCGGCAGGGGGTGCAACTGATTTTCCCCGAATGGGGGCACCGCTGGGGGACATTTGATGTGTTGGAGCATCATACCAGTTTACCTCATCTCGATGAGCATGGATGGATTCAGCAGGATGTGAGCCTGACCTTATTTCCTGATGCTCCTGGTAAGCAAACTGTCGAGGCGCTCCCTGTAGAAGTGATTCAGTCTGATGGAAGGCGGAGGTCCATCCATACAGAGTCTATTTCTGTGGAGGTTGTGTCGGTTTTACATGAACCCGGTTCAGAACCCAAACTTCAAGATATTGTGGAGGAATCCCGACCGGAGTACCGACTCTCCACTGGCCGTATGCTGGTTTATCTGATCGCCCTCGCGTTATTCGTTCTGGTGTGTCTGGGGATCGGAATCTTTCTCTATCGGAAATTTTTTCGTGGGGGTGATCGATCTTCTAACGCAAGGCAACTTCCTGATAGTCGATTCCTGCTGACACAGGACCCTGAGGAAGCACTGATGAATCTTGAACCTATTTTATCCAGGGAACTCTCAGCTGTTTATCACTGGAAATTATGCTCCAACGATTTTCACCACCTTTCTGAACACCTTGATGTAAGCAAGCCGATACATGCTGAGTTGCAGCAATTGATATCGAAGTACAATAGCTATCAATACGCTGGGGCGCGTAGTCAAGGTGACGCAGAACAGCTATGCCGAAGTTTTTTCTTTTGGATCGAGCAGGTGATCCAAGAATCAAGCAATGGTGTCATGGTTGAAGGGAAGGGGGACATGCAATGAATTGGCAGAACTCTGAATGGTGGTTTCCTACGGCTTTTTCATCACCACAATGGTTTTGGCTATTGCTGCTGCTGCCAATCATCGCTTTCTATCAGCGTCGCTTAAGGCGACAGGATGCCATTGTCTATTCCTCGGTTGCTTTGTTTGGTGAGCATGTAAAAACATGGCGTCAGTATTTATTGTTTATTCCGCCACTTTGCCTCCATCTCGCCTTAATCTGTTTGATCGCCTGTCTGGCTCGTCCGCAAATTGAATCGACTGGAACCAGGCAGGACCGCGAGGGGATTGCAATTCAGATGTTAGTGGATGTTTCGAGCAGCATGGATATGGATATCCAGACGCCTGACGGACCCATGACCCGAATGGAGGTTGCAAAAAAAGTGATGGAGCAATTTGTCATTGGTGATGGTGACTCCCTGAGCGGCAGGCCGGACGATACCATCGGCGTAGTTTCCTTTGCTCGATATTCCGACAGCATCTGCCCTATGACGCTCGGGCACGATGCCTTGGTTCATATTATCCGGGAGTTGACGATCAATGATCGCCCGAACGAGGACGGGACCGCTTATGGTGATGCAACGGCACTTGCTGCAGCTCAACTCAAACAGCAAGACCGCGAAGATGGCGCGATGAAAAGTAAGGTCATTTTGTTGCTCACCGATGGAGAAAATAATTGCGGAACCCAGATGCCTCTACAAGCCGCATCCATGGCCAAAGAATGGGGTATACGCATTTACACCATCAGTTTGCAAGAAACCGCGAAGCCTAAAATGATCCAAACCGATGCCGGTAAGTTTTTCCGACCAGACACCCGATCGGAGTCGGACCGTGTGCTCGAAAAGATGGCAAGCTCGACCGGAGGCGTCTTTAGAACGGCCCATGACATGGACTCGCTCCAGTCGGTTTACAAGGAAATCAACACGCTCGAGAAGACCAAACTCGAAGAAGTCGACTACATCGAATATGATGAAGCGTTTACCTTTTATGCCCTGTCTGCCTTACTTCTCTTGTTGGTTCGCTATGCCCTGAGTTCAACGATTTTGAGGATTTCACCCTAAAGCACGACTTTTTATGAAAGAGCTTATCTTTTACCAACCCTGGATGATCGTCCTATTGCTGCTCGTGCCGGTAATGGTCGTGTTGTTTCAGTTGCGTCTGGCGAAACAGCGCCGAGACCTCTCAAGATTCGGACAAAGTGACCGGGGAAGCAAAGCGAAACGTTCTCATTATTCGATGGAGCCGTGGCGTCTGGGATTGCTTATTGGAGCTTGCCTGATGGTTGTTATTGCCCTGATGCGTCCGGCTGTCAACCCGCACCCCAAACTGATCCAGCGGGACGGCCGGGACCTTGTCTTTTTATTGGATGTCTCGAAAAGTATGCTCGCAGATGATTTGCAGCCAAACCGACTGGAGGTCGCGAAAAATGCAATTGCTGAGTGTGTGGTGAGTCTGCAGGACCACAGGGTGGGCTTGGTCGTTTTTGCCGGTTCGTCATCCATTGCCTGCCCCTTGACAACGGATCGAAATTTTTTCCTGAACAGTTTGGAAAAAGTGGGTCCGGATAGTGTGGCTCATGGGGGGACCCGTATCGGTGACGCTTTGCTTAAGGTTTGCGATAAGTTGTTTTCCGATCAGGACCACGGCTACAAAGACATCGTGCTGTTGTCGGACGGAGGTGACCAGAGCAGTGGTCTGGGGCAGTCGATTGATCAAATGAATGCCTTGCAGATCCGTCTGATTGCCATTGGTATGGGAGACCCTGATCAGGGGGCTCGCATTCCATCAAGCAAAGGAGCATCTGACTTTGTCATGTATCAGGGGCAAGAGGTTTGGACCAAGATGGATGGAGCTCAATTGAGTGGTCTTGTAAAGCGGACGGAGCAGGCTGCGTATTTACCTGTTGGAAAACGCAGAATGAATCTCGCTCATATTTACAAACGCCTAAGTGAACAAGGGGGGACGCAAATGATGGCAGAAGAGAGTGTGATTGATTACGACGAGATCTTTCAAGTGTTCATCGCATTGTCGATTTTTCTTTTGGTGGTAATGGCCTTCACTCCACACACCTTTCGTCGAACCTTGATCAAGTCCTCGATGGTACTGGCTTTACTTATTCCCATCATCGCCGGGGTGGGGCAGGCCGAGGCCGGGGAAACCGAGGCTGCTTTTTCCAAGGGAAACAGCTTTTACCGAAAAGGTCATTACGAGGACGCCATCGCACAATATGAGTCGGCCTTGAAAAACCGGGGGGGGGAGACGATGACACGAGACTTGAGTTACAATCTGGGCAATGCCTATTACCAGCTTTCAAAGCAAGTGGATAATGACTACACAGCACTCGCGTTAATCAATCAAAGTGTCGATATGTACCGGCGCCTACTCAGGCAGAATGATTCCGATTTGCAAGCAGCCATCAACAATGAGGTCGTGCGCGCAGCCCGTCGGAAGATGGAACAAAAAATCAAGCAGGACGAGGAACGCAGGCAGAAGATGCAGGCTGCAATGGAGCTCATTCGTCAACGCCTCATCTCCCTGATCGAACGACAGGGGGAGAACCTGCCCCAGGCAGATGAACCTGAGGACCAACCACTCGAGGAGTGGGTGTCACGTGAGCAAAAAATTGCCGATGGAACAGACCGAGTGTCGGCGCTGTTGATTCGTTTTAACGAAACCTTTTTTGAAGGAGTGCCCAAGGATCTGACGCCCATGGCGCAATCCCAAAAGCATGTTTCCACGGCCTTTCTTCATCAACGTGAGGGCATCATGGTATTTTCAGCCAGCTGGCCGGGAGCCCTTGAAAAAGGGAGGGCGTCGATGCAGTCTCTGCAAGATGCTTTGGCGGCATTACCCCAGGATTCAGAGGGGAGTGGTCAGGATGGAGATCAGGAGGAAGGTGAGTCGGATGAAGAAAGCGAGTCAGGTGATGAGGGCGAAGAAAGTGACGGGGATGAGGGGGAGTCGGAATCATCAGAAGCTGATGATGGCGAGATGTCTGAATCCTCGCAAAGCAAAACCGACCTTGAGTCCATCGATTTACCGCCGCCTAGTAATTCACCGGAAGAGGTGATCCGGATGAGTCAGGAAATGCAGGAAGCCCGGCAGGCGGCCGGAGCTAAGAAGAAAGGGAAACCCGTAGATAAAGATTGGTAAAAATGATGAATATGTATCAACGCATACCCAGGGTGTGGGCCATCCTGTTGACAGGGCTTATTTGCTCCCAGGTTCTTTTGGCTCAGAGCCCGAAGATTCATGTGGGCAAATCAACGAAGTCCTTTTTTGTAGGTGAGTCATTTACTTATGAGATCCTTGTCAGTGGAGCCAAAAAGGTCGAGGTGTCAGAACCTGAGAGCAATGATGAGCTGAGCATTCGTTTTCTTGAGAAGGTCGAAATGCCACAAACCAATCCTCCGTCCGTTGCGGTGCGGTATCGAATGATCCCGATGATTCCTGGAACCATTATGATGCCAGTGCTTGAAGTTCAAGCCGACGAGGAGGTGTTGCTTACGGAAGAGGAAGACATGATCGACGTGGCGAAGCCTGAAGTCTACCCGGGGTTAAGACTGGAACGTGAGCTCCCTCAAAGGGATCTCTACGTCGGTGAACCCTTTCAGGTGAACTATGTCTGGAAGTCACCCTTGCCGCTGAGCGGCTTTCGCGCCATCCAGCTTCAAATTCCCTTGTTTTATGATCATCGGTTTTCCATCCGTTCACCGCACCACTGGATTGACGGTGATGACAAAGCTGCCATTGGCTTCCCGGTATCCAATACCCGATTGATTGCCCGGTACGAGGCCATACAAGAAGCCGGAGTTCACCTCAACACGGTGTCATTTGCCAAAATTGCCATCCCTAAGCGGGAGGGCGAAATTTCACTCCAGCCGGCGACCTTGCTTGGCTCCTATATCGCTCCACCCGAAAATCAGAAGCGGGTCCGTGGCTGGCAAACCAATTACCCGAGCTACTTTAACAACAATTTTTTCGAGTCGATCGATCATGAGTCGTTTGCCAAATATTATGTATCCTCTCCGAGGCAGACATTGAGGGTTTTACCTTTGCCTCTTGCCGGTAAACCTGACGATTTTGCCGGGCAAGTGGGTAACCGTAGCGTGACGGTTGAGGCTAGCCCCAAGGTGGTAAGTGCTGGAGACCCCATCACTCTGACCATCGTCGTTGAGGGATGTCCGTATCCTGAAGTCGTAGAGCTTCCATCGCTATCTGAGCAACTTGCCTTCACCCGTCAGTTTACCATCCCCCCCAAACAATCCAGAGGTAAGATTGAAGGACAAAGCATTACTTTTGTTCGAACCTTGCGGCCCAAGGGGCAGGATGTAACCGCGATCCCGGCCATACGTTTGCCATATTTTGACCCCGCATCCAAACAGTATGGCGTCGCAGCATCCGACCCCATCCCCATCACGGTCAAGGCAAGTGAGATGGCAACGGCCTTTGATGCACAGCTCAGCGGTTCGGACTCACTGCGCAATCAGGTGATTGCCAACAATGAGGGGATCCAAGCCAATTTTCAAAGTCTCACCCCTGATGGTTTATTTGGTTTGAGCCGTTTCCAGTGCCTGCTTGTATTCTCACTGATGCCTCCTCTTGTTTTTGCTGCAATCTATCTGGCGAGCAGATCCTACCGCTTGAGATTAAATGACCCGGTTCGGGCCAGATCAGCTTCCGCGATGCGCCGTTTTCGTCGGAATCTAGCGAGAGTTTCCGCAGCAGCCCCAAACGATCAGGACCACCGCTTACTCTTACCCTTGAACCAGGCAATGCGCGGGTACTTTGCCGATCAATTGAACTTGGTCGAGCAGGCTCACACTTTTTCGGATTTGGAGAAACGACTCGGTGGACGTATTGATCCGGAACTCTTGGAACAACTCAAAGAGCTGTATACCAAATGCCAGGAACCTCAATTTTGTGAGAAAGCGCCCCCCCCAACAAGCGATGACCTTCGCAGCTTGATCCGCACCGTTCAAACCACCATTACACGTATTGATCAATCGATATGAAATTCATTCTTCTCTTTCTCACCCTGCTGGTAATCTCAGCAGTATCCGCTGTCACTTGCGCGGAGGAGTCTTCAAGCGACGCCTTTGTCCGAGCCAATCGTTTGTTTGATCAGGCGAATCAGGAGTCGTTGGTCAACCCGGCAGAGGCCAAGGAGCTTTATCTGGAGTCAATTTTGCTCTACCAGCAGTTGCTTGATCGCCAGGAGTTCAAGTCTGCGGAATTGCACACCAACCTGGGCAATGCCTATTTTTTTGCGGGAGAGCATGGTTATGCCGTTTTGAATTACCAACGCGCACTGCACATGGACCCTTTGCAGGGGGAAGCCAAACACAACCTGCAGTACGCGAGATCATTGGCCATTGATGAGTTAGAGGAATCCCGGAGTCAGAAAATCACCAGAGTGTTGAGTTTTTGGCATCGCTGGCCGTTCGGTCTTCGCCTGTTGATCTTTGGCTTTGCTCATTTTGCGGTTTGGGGACTGTTGGCGGCCTACCTCTTACGAAAGATTCCTAAAAACGGGTGGACTTTGGCTGGCGTGAGCGCGGGAGCATTTCTTGTTCTTGTGTTTGGCTCCTCACTGTGGGTGAGTTATTGCGCTTGGGATAATGATGTCGACGGAGTGGTGGTGGAACGCGAAATCGTTGCTCGTCACGGAAACGGCTATATTTATGGCAACGCCTTCAACTCACCTCTACACGCAGGAACCGAATTCACTATCCTTGAAGAGCGGGGGGATTGGTGCCATGTCCGTCTCTTGGACAGGAAAACCTGTTGGCTGCCTCAATCGGCGATTCGGAGGGTGAAGGAGGATTGAAGGGAGACTTGACGCAGCAAGCCCCTTTGGTGGTTTGAGGTTAAGACAGAAGAAATACCATTTGTTACTGGAAATTCGTCCCATATGGTGCATTTCCTATGCATCACATTTCCTATGACGACTTTTCAATTACTCATGGATTCTTCCGATCCGCCTGCGTGGCAAACCGTTTGGGGGTTTTTCAGCCAAGGTGGATGGTTTATGATCCCCATCCTGTTGTGTTCCATTATCGCGGTGGCCGTGATCGTTTTCAAGCTGATGACGGTTAGCAAGGCTCTTGTCATGCCAGACAAACTGGTATCGGAGGTGGAGCAAATCGAATCCTATTTGGAAGCCGGGCATCTGAACCATTTGGATCAGATTTTTTCCGCGGGGGATACGGCTTTGGCCCGACTTTGCGATGTGGCGTTACATAATGCCGGCAGGCGCGAGGGCAAGGTGCAAGAGGCCGTGCAGTCGGCAGCCCGCGAGGAAATTGTCAAAATGCACGCCGGTATGTCAGCACTTGAGGTTGTGATTACGATTGCGCCATTGCTTGGGCTGCTGGGAACGGCCAGCGGACTGGTGGTTGTCTTTGCCCATGTCGGCCAATCTGCAGATCACGCCAGTGTGGGGCAGGGGATTTCAATCGCATTGAATACAACCGTTGCGGGACTCGCTGTCGCTGTTCCCACGGTGATTGCCCATAGCCATTTCAACCGTAAAATTGAAACAATGGCAGCCCGGTTGGAAGTGATCATGGGGAAAGTCATTTCGGCATTCCACCATCAACAAGCCTTTTTTGGTCGTCACGACGACGCGTAATCTTTTAGCTGACACGTTGTGGAATTCTATCGCCCCAAACGAAAAATCCCCTTGGTGCCGATCTTGCCCTTGATCGACATCCTGATGATTTTGTTGATTTACTTCGCGGTGGAATACGATCCGAAGAAAAAACGTGAGGTTCTGCAAATTGAACTGGCTCTGGCCCAGGACTCGGCAACCACGCAAGTGGTGGAGCCTGCAGCTGTGCTCGCCGTTGCCGCCGACGGGTCGATCACTCTGGACGCCACACGCGTTATCGATGGTATGCTGGTCAACTACCTCAAGTTGTTCCGTGAACAGTATCCCGAGCGAAAGCTCGAGCTGGAGCCGGATAAACAGTTACCATTGGAAACCTTCATCATCGTACAAAACGCGTTGATTGAAGCCGGAATCAACCCTAAGGATGTTCCTACCCGGGTGAAAATCCCGGAGTCTGCTCTCGACGAGTAAACAAAGTGCCGTTAATAGAAACCATCACCGCCCGGCACGGGCCATGTCTTATGATCCTTGAAATTACCCAATACGGAAACCCCATCCTGCGAAAAAAATGTAAAGCTGTCGAAGTCGTTGACGATGATCTACAGCAATTTGCTCAGGATATGATTGAAACCATGGTGGATGCCAATGGTGTGGGACTTGCGGCTCCTCAGGTAAACCAGGATATTCGCATGGCGGTCGTTGATGTTTCCCATGACCCGGAATGTGTTTCTTTTCTCAAAGTGAATGGTGAAGATGTATCCATGGATCAGGTGATGCCCCTGGTGTTCATCAATCCGGAGCTCGTGCTCGACGGTGAAAAAGAAAGCGACACCGAAGGTTGTCTCAGCATCCACGATATCCGGGCCAATGTGAAGCGTCCGAGTGTGGTTAAAGCCACCTTACCGCAACTCGATGGCTCGGTGATTGAACTGGAGGCAGACGGCTTGCTTGCTCGAGCCATCCAGCATGAAGTGGATCACCTGAACGGCATTCTCTTTATCGATCGGATCAGCCCGGCGGCCAAGGTGAGCGTAAAGCGTAAATTACGGCGTCTGGCGGCGCGTTAGCCTCCAGCCTCGGCGGCTTTTTTGAGTTTTGTCTCTACCCCCCCTTGAAGTACCCATGTCTTCTCCTCAATATCAGGAAATTGAAGGACTACAGGTTCGTGTGGATGATGTTATCTACATGCCCAGCCTGGATGCACCGGCAGACAAACCGCATCCCTTTGTATACTTTATTACCATCGTCAACGACTCGGTTGAACGGGTTCGGATCATGGGCAGGAAGTGGGTGGTTCGCGAGCAAGACGGGGAAGTCACCGTTGTTGAAGGTGATGGGGTCGTCGGTCAATCTCCCGTGCTGGAGCCCGGCGAGGATTTTTCTTACAACAGCTACCATATCACGGCGAGGCAGGCCTCAGTTCAGGGGTCCTTCTTTGGTGTCACCAACACCGGCAAACACGTCCGTGTTTCGATTCCGGCATTCACGCTGGAGATTCCTGATTGGGCGTGAGGCGAGACCTTCTGTGGAATGAGCAATAAAGAGCACCTGCACCGCTTTAGCTCACGAGAAGCCCCACAAAAAAATTCCTAGAGAAATTTTTCAGCCTGAACGATATCGTGGGGGTAGGTGATTTTGGGATTGGGCCCCGGATTGGGGACCAGGTGCGTCGAGCACCCAATCAGCTCCAGCGCGGAAACTTCATCGGTTACACGCGCCCCTTGTGAGAGCACGTGTTGGTAAGCTTCCTTGAGTAGATCGGCCTGAAAGATTTGTGGAGTTTCCATCAACCACAATTGTTCCCGGTCCACCGCTTCAATGACGACATCCTCGGCATTGGCGCGTTTGACTGTTTCCGTGACCTGCCGCGCTGATGCGGAGCATCGATAGATCTGGGCATCGTGAAATACTATCGAAATTTGGGAATTGGCAATCAGTGGGCGAGCTCCATCATGGACTGCGATATAATCAATATCAGCATTGTCTTCCAACAAGCTTAGTCCGGCCGCTACCGAGTCATGCCGGTCGCGGCCTCCGTTGACTCGGCGGATTTTTTTACCGGAAGAGGTCAGCGATTCGAGGTCGAGTGCGTCAAACCTCTCCTTGGGGCAGACGACAACAATCTCCTCGACATCCTCACAAGAGAGAAATGCCTGAATGCTGTGCTCAAGCACGGCTTTTGACCCCAAGGTTGCTAGCAGCTTGTCAAAGCCCATTCTACGACTTGATCCTGCAGCGACAATGATGGCGGCTAATTTCATGTTTTTTTGTGAGGGTGAGTGGGACGGAGGCGATTAGCTGAGACGTTTCATGACTTCCTGCGAAAGGATTTTTCCGTCAGCCCGCCCTTCGGTTTTTGCCTGGAGAAGCTTCATGACTTTGCCCATGTCCCGTTTGCTCTCGGCTCCGGTTTCGGTGATCGCAGATTCTACGGCTGCCACGATTTCATCCACGCTGAGGGCTGCTGGCAGGTAGGATTCCAGCACGGTGATTTCTGCCTTTTCGTTTTCGGCGAGTTCGCTACGACCGGCACTTTCATATTGGCTGACAGAATCCAGGCGCTGCTTGATTTGTTTTCGGATCACGTTGACGACTTCGTTTTCCTCGAGTTGCGTTCCGGCACCTCCTTTGTCGATGCTGGCGTTGGTGATTGCGGATTTGAGTGCGCGCAGCACATTGAGTGCAATCTTGTTGCGCTCACGCATGGCCGTTTTGATATCGTCGGTGATTTGTTGGGTCGTGTTGTTCATGGCTTCATTGTTCTGTGGCAGTCGAGTGCCGTTTTTTTTAGATGCGCTTGGATGGCCGGGATTACTGGACATCAAGGACGATCAAGTCGTCGGGAGGGATCAAGTCTCCTGCACGGCAACCAAGCAACTGCTGGTAGAGAGGTGCTTCAGGGGACAGGGTGACGAGTTCACCTCCTTCGTAGGGGATGGTGAGGCCTCCGGCAGAGGGTGTCAGTAAAAAGTAATACCATTCCCCATTTTGTTCGAGCTCAACCAAGGAGCCAGGGCTAATTTCAGATCCCGGGTCCTGTGCATCGCATACCATGGATTCCAAGGCATGCAGTGATCGGGCTAGTTGCTGAGCCTGTTCAGCCTGGGCCTCGGCAAGGTAGGATGCCTCCAACCCTCGAGTATCGTATTTTCCTTCCTGCTTGGACTCTTCACCGGTTGCTGCATGGTGGGTGCTTTTGGCAGCTTCCGTCATGCTTTCCCACTGTCGGCGAAGCTGTGCGCAAAGCTGATCGACGATGGCCTGTTTATCCATGTTGATGATATTTAGCTCAGGTCTTCGGCTGTAACGGACGTCTGTTCGCGGCACCCAAGCCACACTGCCTGATCGACCACCCGGGAAGCTCCGTCGTCGAAGCGGTAACCGTGGCAATTCGGGCAAATCACCGTTGCTGAGCCAACGATGGAGTCGCAGCCTTCGCAAACCTTGTAATTGCCTGGGTTATTGGCAATTTCCTTGGCTTTTTCAATGCGTGATTGATTGGTGGATGATGGCGTCATTGGTAGAAATACTAATAATACGGGACGGATACTTGTCTATGACAAATGCCGAAAAAAGCGGCACCGGAAAACACCGGGACCGCTCATAAAATGGGTGCTTTGGCTGATTGCCGTTAGCTGGCCAGATGCTTACTGGTTTTGCTCTTGAGGTTGGCCGCTTTGTTCTTGTGGATAATGCTGTTCTTCAGGCATTTGTCCACGGCAGAGGAGAACTCGGAATAGCTTTTCTGAGCGGTTTCCTTGTCGCCGGCTTCAGCTGCAGCAAGGGTCTTCTTGCGAAGGGTCTTCATGCGGCTGGTGAGGGTCTTATTGCGGTCTGTGCGAGTTTTGTTTTGACGCACACGTTTGAGAGCGGATGGATTGTTGGCCATAGTTTAGAAAGGTAAAGGTCTTTGTAAAGTGAGCGCCGGATGATTCGACTGCTGAACATTGATCGGTCTGTAGAACGCTGATCGCGGGGTTCAATAAGGTCGTCTGCACCACGAATGCTCTGATTCGGGGCGGCGAACCTACGTGTTTTTTACCCCATGTCAAGCTCGATGCTCAGGAAAATGCTACATTTTTCTTAAATAATTGAGATGGGGGCGGGTCAATTACCCGCAACCGGCTGTAACGCTTCGTCCGGAGAGTAGTAAACTTGGCCTGCAGGCGTATGAACGAGAGGTCCGCGAATGACGTCAACGGTGGAGCCCACTCCCAAATACCGGTAAAGATCGATCACGTCTTTGGATTTCATCCGGATGCATCCATAGCTTCGGGGGTTGCCGATTGTTCTTTCTTCGGGGGTGCCGTGGATATAGATGAATCTGCCGTAGGCATTGCGCGTGCTGCGTTGCTTGCCGTTTAGCCAGATAATTCGGCTCACAATGGGGTCGCGCCCTGGAGCATTAGGTTTTAGGACTTCGCCAGTGCGCTTGCGACTTTTGAAGACGGCTCCGGAGGGGGCGCCTCGGCCAATTTTTTTAGCAACTTCCATTCGGCCTACCGGGGTGCAGTGGCTACCTCTACGGTCACCCAAGCCAAACTTGGAGGTGGAAATGGGGTAGGTCTTAACCGGTTCGCTCCCTTGGACGAGCAGCATTTTTTGATCTTTGACACTGACGATCACCCGGTTTTTCGGGTCTCCATAGCTGCAGGCTGTCAGTATGAGACATGCCACGAGGCAGAATATACCAAGTGCTTTTGAGAAAGGTCGATCGTAACAAGGAATCACACTGACGAGGAGCGACATCGGAATGCCGCAATCATTGTCCCGGCAATCATTCGGACTCAGCACCCGAATGATAAATGATACCGGGGGGACGGTTTAGTTTTTTGCTTTCTCTGCGGCTCTGGCTGCAAAAACAGTAGGGAGCTGCTGCTTGATTGAGCTGATCGAGGTGTAGAGAAAACCTACGGGGAAAGGCATTAGGAGCACTGAGGCCACCCAATTGGCATTCACCATGTTTTCGACGACCACGACGATGAAGAAGATACCAAAGGCGAGCTCGACGATAGGCGTCAGGGATTTGATGGCTTTATAGCGACTGGACTTGGGAGCCTTGGATTTTTCTACGCCGTTGATTCCATATTTCGGCGTACGGACAAATCCGGTTTCATGGTTGAAAATGGCTTCAAGCACGGCCTTGGCGTTATTGACAGACATGCCAATTCCAAGAGCCAGCAGCAAGGGAAGGTAAAGAATGTCCTTCAACCAGGTCTGCGGGCGGAGTGCCTTTTGACTCATGATGTAGAACATGGCGACAGAAACACTACCGAAGAAGAAAATGGGGAAGTTCAGCATATGTTCGGACCATCCCATCTCAGTGAGCCATCCAAGATCTGGCTGATAGTGTGATTTCGGGTAGATCAGGAAACAAAGCATCAACAACGCGAGATAGGCAAAGTTGGAAGTCAGGTGAGCCGTTGCCTCAAGCTTACAGTAGAGAGGAGCTTTGCTTTTCCAGATATCGACCAAGATTTTTTTGCAAACCTGGATGGAGCCTTTGGTCCAGCGGTGTTGCTGGCTCTTGAATCCTTCCATGTCAACAGGAAGCTCGGCAGGGGTGGTGACATCATTGAGGAAAATGAACTTCCATCCTTTGAGCTGGGCTCGATAGCTGAGGTCCATGTCCTCGGTAAGAGTGTCGTGATCCCAACCTCCAGCTTCAGCGATACATGATTTGCGCCACATACCTGCAGTTCCATTGAATGTAAAGAAACGGCCACTGCGGTTACGCGCCGTTTGCTCAAGCTCGAGGTGCCCATCGAGGAACATCGCTTGCACGCGGGTTAGCACATTATAAGTGCGGTTGATATGCTCCCAGCGAGTCTGGATCATACCGATTTTATCATCGGTGAAATAATGAATGGTTTTTTGCAGCACGTCCGGGTTCGGGACAAAATCAGCGTCCAGAATGAAAAGGAATTCTCCTTTGGCTGATGCTGTTCCATTTTCCAGGGCCCCAGCCTTATAGCCTGTGCGGTCGGTCCGGTGAATGTATTCAGCATCGTAACCGCGCTCCACCAATTGGTCGATTTCCTTGCGGCAAATCTCACTGGTTTCATCAGTCGAGTCATCGAGAACCTGGATGTGCAGCTTGTCCTTGGGGTAGTCGAGTTTGGCGACGGAGTCGATCAGGCGCTCCATCACATGCATTTCATTGAAGCAGGGGAGCTGAACCGTCACTACCGGAAGCTCTTTGAAATGAGTTTTTGGCTCCGGGCGTTTATGAGCGTGCTTCAAATACAGCGCCAGAATCATCAAGCGGTGAAAGCCGTAGCCTGCAAGACAGATCAGGACGAGAAAGTAAGAGATATACCAGAGCCATTCCATAATAATAGTGTGTTTGTGGGGTGAAAATTAAAGGATTGAGATGCAAGAGCTGTCGAAAAATCGAAAAATACGACGTATTGTTGTTTCTTTCTCTGGGCGTCCGGCGGGCGGGTCATAACCAAATACCAGTCACGCTGTCAAGCGAAGACTGACAAGATAACTTCTTGATTTAATAGAAAAATCGCCCCTCGTTCAAGTTAAATGCAAAAAATGCATATATTTAATGAAAATTAATGACCCCTCATTTGGTGGGTAAGGTCTGAGATAGTAGTTTTTATTAGAGAACTAAGGGGGGGGGAGTAAGCTTACGTTCTATTCCAATAATTTAAGCTCCAGGGACTTATCATCATCTTCCTTCTTCTTTGTATTGGTGGAAGCGTTTGTTGCTTGAGTCCCCCGGGAAAAGGACATGTCAAAGATGCGGCCATCCATATTGAACATTCGGCCGGTCCAGCGAAGCTTTCCATTGATGGTTTGCTTTTTGAGTCCAATCCTAGCGCTAATCGCTCTTCCTTCGACATCGCTATTGTTGCCATCCCACTCGCTGAGATAAACCTTCCCTTGTGCATAGTTGTAACCTTCCAAATCGTATGATTGTCCGGTGTTCAGATTGCTGTATCGACCGAGAACTCTACCATTTTTATACCAATCGAGATGCACGCGAATACGCGTCTTACCGAGAGTCCCTGAATAACTGGAAGAACTGCTCAGCGATTCTTTGCCGGACGGCTTGTATTTGTGCATTGCGATAGGGATCGAGAGCAATTCGGTGACGTGCATCGTGCCTACCCAGCTGAGCCCATCTTGCCGTTTGAGTTTTACCAGTGGCAGGCTACCGATTTGCCTGTCTTTATCCCAAACTTCCATGATGACCCGCCCTTGTTGTGAGTTGTCGCCATACAACCTGAGTTCTTTTTGTTGGTCTCCCTGGATAAAACTCCCTCTGACCTTTGTCCCCATCCACTGGATTGCAAAAATGCCTTGTGTGTTTCCATAACTCCCTTTGTAGATGGAGTGGGGGACATCCCAGGGACGATCACCGTAACTTGATTTCAGAGAATCCGCGTGCAGGGTTCCAGTCAAAGTTAGTCCAATGAGTAATCCGGAGAACCAAGGGGAAAGATACTTTTTCATGGTGAAAAGCAATAACATGGTTCGCCTTGGCTGGTCAAGACGGCGAACAAATATCACTCGAAGAAGTCGATGGTGATGAGGCAGCCTTATTCAATTAGTGCGAGACCTGGACTCTCATGAACTGAGGGTTCCCGAAATAAGGCGTAGGGAAGCGGTAGAGTAACGTTTCCGTTCCGTCATTATGCATTGTGCGCTCGTGCAGGATAGCCCCAGCTTGCCAGTCCTTGCAATCGCTTGAGATCAAGGGCTGAACGGTCGCCGGTATTGCGGGGTTCCGGGTGATGCTTAGACCAAGGTATGTTTTTAGCTCATTGGTTTCATTCTCGAGTTCGAGCATGGTAACATGCGTCCGGGGCCTCACACATGCATCTTGGTCGTCCGCACACAGTGTTGCTTCCAGCAGAGCGATCGATCCATCCCGGTCGCGATCTTCAGCAATGGCAATCACCGTGGCATCATCACCTCCGGGAGAGCCATGAGGCAGCGTACTCGGCCTCCAGAGAGCCGGAGAATTGAGATCGCCGCCTGCCTGCGGGTAAATCATAACGAGGCTGTAACCTTCTCCATCAGGGGAGGATGGCCACAATAAATCGCCGGGGAGCTCACGATCCGTTCCATCGCCATAGCTCATACTTATCAGGACCACACCCTCGGGGTCTTCCAAAACAAGACGCTCGCCGCTATTCTTAAGACCTCCACTGAAGGTGCCGGCAATAGACGAGCCTCCTGAATACCGTATCCGGAACGCGTCTTGGTTTTTGACGACCACCAACCTCTCATTTGGCCGTAGAATACTATCTTCAGGAAACACAAAATCAATACCGTCGGTGAAAGTTGAGCCGTCAAGGCGAAGCGGGGAGCTTGAAATATTCATTATTTCAAGAAACTCGAAATCACCATCGTCGAGAGTCGGTGACTGGGCAAGTTCATCGGGTGTTGGAGGTGACGGGTGGTAGTGAATTTCCGATAGGACAAGCGAGCCAGGGCTTGGCGCAAGTGGGGTGTTTGATACGATAAAGGATGCCGGGTGGAGCGCACTCCAGATACCACCACTGAGCACACGGGCCTGCAGCAAGGTGTCATGTTGCAATATTAGATCAGCCTCGGCCGACGCTTCTTTTGTTGCTGTCAGGCTAAGGTCGAAGCTGATATCCGAGCTGGTGGCCTTTACTTGATGGATCTCAACAGCGATCACGTTCTCCCCCTCGAGTAGTGTGTCTATCGGCACACTGAATTGAGTGTATGCCTTTTCTGCGTCGCCGCCGATGGCTGCGTTGGCGAGTGTCGCATACTGGATCACACCATCCGGCATGTTTGAACGGAGAATTTCCACACCATTGAGGTAAACAACGGCTCCATCATCTCGAAGCAAACTCAGACTTAAGGTCTGCATGTCTGCGGCGTCATCGACGGTGAATTTTTTTCTGAAGTAGCTGGTGATGTATTTATTGTTGCTATCCGAGCCGTAGCTGAGCTGCGTTACCTCGTCGCCGTCGCCATAACCGAATTGCGCAAGTCCGGAGGACCAAGACATGTCGTTAAATGCGGATGTGACCCATGACGTTCCTTGATCGATGCCATTGGAGAGATATTTCCAAGTGCTTCCTTTGTCGATCAGTGTTGTAAAACCGGACGATACTCCCGGAGTGTTTGAGGCTGCAGGGTTGATAGACCCTCCAGTTAGTCGTGGGTCGCTACCATCCGTGGTATAATACACCACTCCTCCGCTGGGATTGGATATCGTGACACCGAACCCCGGGCTCACCACGCCGCCATTCTGGTTATACTCCGGAGCATCCACCGTAGGGTACCAACCTTTTTGGCGCAGATCAGAAAGTCTGGATGCTGTTTGAGCAGGGAACTGGTTGTTGACCAGATTGTTCTGATAGTTGAGCCAGGATGTCGGGGTGCGATACCCCCAGCGGGCGGATTCACACAGAAAACTCAAGCTTGTTTCATCGACTCGGCGCTGAAGCCGGGCGATGTTTTTTTGTGGGCTCAATGCGCCTTGGTGAAAATAGTGCTGGTAGATCCGGTCAGCAAGAAAGACGGTAAAATCAGGATGATTCTCAGACCTGAGGTATCCCAAAAGGTTGCCAGGCCCTCCGGCATCGTTATTTTGTGCAATTCCCGTGGGGTTGAGATAGCCGTCGGCATCATTCAGGTAAATCCGCATCTTCAAACCGTCGTCCACAGGCTCGAGAAAACTCCGATATTCATTTTCAGAACTGCCAAAGTCATACATCAAGATGAAATCAAGGTAGTTGGCAAGATCCACCCGACTCTGCAGGCTGGTCCAAGGGGTTCCGGCTGCAGCGCGTTGCTTGATGGTTTCCCAGCCACTGCCATCGCCGTCGTAGGCAACGCCCGGCGACCAACCTCCGACGTTGGCGTTGCCATTGATGGCTTCATAATCATCCTTCTCACCGCCGAAATATTCTGACGCCATGGAAGCGCTCCATCGTTCTCTCAGGTGGTATTGCCCCCAGTAGACTCCATTTCGGATAATGTGAACGAATCGACCATGAGGACTGATCTGTCCCATCTCCAGCATGGTGTCATCGGTAAATCGGTTTGATAGATAGGCTCCTCGCATAGCCATATCATGCGATCCGGTGCGTAGATCCAATGCATCAAACGAGTCGACGGCTCCCAATCCATTTTCAAACCCATCGAACAAGGGGAACTTTAATTTCCCGGGGCCGTATGCCTTGCGAAAATAGAGACGGTAATTTTTTTTAGCGAAATTGGTATAGTAACCGCCAAAGTGGGAGACTCCGGCATCCACCTGAAAACCTTTGCTTCCGTCTGGAAAAATCATCTCAACGGAAGTTTTGCGTTCAGAACTGTTGTCGACGGCATCCGGATCATCAATGGTCAGCGAAATCACCGGCAAGGCTTTCAGCGAGTCCAACATTTGCGGTGAATAGCTAGGATCCTGCGTGATCGCAGCGTCCATCACCGCGGATGCAATAATGTCAGTGGCAAACAGATAGGTCTGGGTGTCAATATTGGTTGCTTCGTAGCCATCCTTGTATGCTATGGCACGTATCACCGTCGTTTTATCGATAGGGATGGGGGAGGAGTAGATCGCACCATGATCCGGGCCGGGTTCGGTGCCGTCTTCCGTATAGCGAATGGTGGCACCCTCCGTATCGCTGGTGATACTCAAGGAAAAAGGCTGCTCATGGAATCCACGTTTATGGCTGAATGTTGTGTCGCCCACAAACCCCAACACGCCGGCCGGATTGTCCGCTCCAGGGGTGGGGGTGGCAAAAAAACGGAACTGACCGGTGTCGTTGTAACCGTAACTGCAGTCTTCTTTGATTTCAGGAAACGTTGCGACCGTCGGATAGTTTTCCGGCCACTGTTGAATCAGGCGATCATTAGACGAATCGACCAAGGCCAAATACTCACCCTGTTGATTGAGTTTGAAATGCGTGTGTAAGTCAGGATCACTTTTGTTTTTGCCTGATGCAAAAAGAAGAAGGTAGCCGTTTGCGGGGATGGGGGTTCCGGAAGGGATCTGCCAGCGTTGGATCAGCATCGGATCATCTGTGAGGGCATACTGCCCAGCATCGATGACGTGCGGGTTTGGGTTGTAGAGCTCGATCCAATCTTCAGCGTCGCCGTCCGCATCCTCCAGCCCGTCATTATTGGAGCTTACTATTTCATTGATCCTCGGAGGGGATGGCGTGGTATCGACAAATGCTGTGACGTTCTGGCTGCTTGTGCCATGTTCATTCGTGGCTGCGAGCGTGTAGGTGGTATGAACATCAGGGCTCAACGTGATGGTTCCTGACGGTTCGACGACTCCGACGTCCGGAGAAAGCGTGACGCTGTCCGCTCCGGTGACTGACCAGGAAAAGACAAGCTCTTCCCCGGAGGTAATCCGAATGCCTGTGGGTGACGACAGTGGCCCCGCGGAGGCTGTGAAATGGTTGATTTCAGGAACGGGCGATCCCAGGTCGTGAAGTGAAAGGATGTTGTATTGAGGGTGCGTGCCATCTGAGCCCCCCACAAAACGCAACACTTGTCGATCAGAGTCAGCCGTAAAGGTTCCGATGACAAATTGTGATGGGGGGCCGCTGTCGAGAATCACTTGAGCTGAACCCGCACCGCTGTCATACGTTTTTTTTCTCCCCTGAGTGGATGCTGAACGAGTATCCGCCATCCAAACCTGCAAACGGTATCGGTGACCTGGGACCAAACCTGGTAGATCGATCGCTTCCGTGCTACTGGCCCATGACATTGTTCCGAGGAGGCGTTCGTAATCGTTGTCCCCTCCACGGTTGTGAGGGTCCATATTGGTAACCACTCCACGACTTAAGTTGACCCCGGGCGCAAAATTTAAATTTACACCATCGACCTCCAGACGAATGCTATCGTTTCCGCCGCTCCACAACAGGACCGGCTCACCATCGGCATTGAAATCATCCAATGATCCTGTGATGTTTTGAGGCGCTTGCCACAGGATCTCCGCCCCATACGCACAAAGCGATGAGAGAATAAAAAGCCCGAAAAGGTAAGGGTGGCGCTTCAAAACGATGTGGCACCATAACGACTCCCTTAGGCAATGCAATAATTATTGCAGAATTGGATGCGAAGCATGGTCGCATACGGGTAAGCTGCACACCACGGTTCAGGGGGGTAAAAAACTGGCCCCGGGGCACTTCCCGGAGCCAGTGAAAAACAAAGAGGGTTTGGATAATTCAATACGCGATTAGATCTCGACCGATTGGATGGTCTTGATGATCCGGGAAGCGATCTTGTATGGGTCACCCTGGGAGTTTGGACGACGGTCTTCGAGGTAGCCCTTGTAGGCATCGTCTTTGACGAAACCGTGAGGAACACGGACCGAAGCTCCGCGGTCAGCAACACCCCAGGAGAACTTGTCGATGGACTGGGTCTCGTGGAGGCCGGTCAAGCGCTTGTCGTTGTCTGGACCATAAACGGCGATGTGCTCTTCGCAGTATTCTTCGAACGCATCCATGAGCTTGAGGAAGTATTCCTTGCCGCCCACTTCACGGAGGTGCTTGGTGGAGAAGTTGGCATGCATTCCTGAGCCGTTCCAGTCACCGGTGATGGGCTTACAGTGCCACTCAACGTCAACTTCATACTCTTCGCAAAGGCGGAGAAGGAGGAAACGGGCAACCCAGATATCGTCGGCTGCTTTCTTGGAGCCTTTGGCAAAGACCTGGAATTCCCACTGTCCCTTGGCAACCTCGGCGTTGATGCCTTCGTGGTTGATGCCGGCATAGAGGCAGAGATCGAGGTGTAGATCGGTGATTTCGCGAGCCATTCCGCCCACGTTCTTGAATCCGACACCGCAGTAGTATTCGCCCTGAGGATTAGGGTAGCCGCCTTTCGGGAATCCAAGAGGTACTCCGTCTTGCATCAGGAAATACTCCTGTTCGAATCCGAACCAGGTGTCTGGATCGTCGGCGATGGTTGCACGGGCGTTGGATGGGTGAGCGGTTCCGTCAGGAAGCATCACCTCGCACATGACGATGATGCCATTTTCGCGAGTTGCGTCAGGATAAAGGGCGACTGGCTTGAGGACGCAGTCGGAGTCTCCACCTTCAGCCTGTTGAGTGGATGAACCGTCGAAGCCCCACTCAGGAAGCTGGTCGAGGGTCGGGAATTCGTCAAAGTCACGAAGCATGCACTTGGTGCGGAGGTTCTGGACGGGGGTGTATCCGTCGAGCCAGATATAATCGAGTCTGTATTTAGCCATGATTTCTGTATTAATAGTTGTTGGTTGTCTGGGTTTGCCACCTCGATCATCGAGCGGCATAACACCTCCGTTTAAGCATTTGGTGTGCCAACTTTAAACAAAGGTGATAAATTATTTTTCATCTTGGGATACATCGAGTGTAATCAAGGTTGTATCATCCGTCCCATCATTGGAAACGGCGCGCGATATAAGAGCCTGCGCCAGAGAGCTTGTCGAGTCTGGGTTTTTCAAAAATGCGGAGTGAATGTGCTTTTGCCAGAGCCCGTCAATCAGACCATCGCTACATATGAGAAATCGGTCACCAGGCTGATACGCAACCGATGCGACGTCCGGGCTGACTCCCTGATGCCCACCACCTACCACTTCGTAGAGCGCGGATCGTCGTGGATGACAGCGATATTCGCGCTCGCTGATCTCACCCCGATGCATTTTTTTCCAAACAAAAGTATGATCTTCGGTGAGTTGCCGGGTTTCGGGGGGCTCTCCTCCACCGTGATCGCGGTGCAGATAGATTCGGCTGTCTCCCACATGGGCGAGGTAGAGGTTGTCAGGGGTGAACCATGCCAGGGCGAGGGTGGCGGCCATTCCTTTTTTGCTCGGATCCTCGGCAGCCTCGGCATTGATCGCGAGGTGGACCGCGCTAATTGCCTGCTTAAGGTGGCTCAGATAATCCGGCCTCAATCCAGAGGCTGCAGTTTTGAAGGTCCTCGGGATCATGGCGCTTAAGGTTTCGAGTAGCATGGCCGACGCAGCATCTCCCGCCCGACCGCCGCCCATGCCGTCAGATACGGCAAAAACCACATCATGGGACGCCAGAGAGTGACTGCCATCACTTTCCAAGACCCGGGCACCGTGGATATCGGATGAAAACGCCAACCAGGAGTCGTCATTAATCGGTTTGCGGGAGCCGGAAATCGACTCTGCGGTCCATGAGATGGTGGCTGGGACTGGCGGCGCTGTGAGTTTTTTTGCGCCGGGGAGAAAAGGATTTGTTTCTGGTTGAGGGGAGGGAGGCATGTTGGATGAAAGAAGTTCAGTCGATCAGTCGACCAGTCGGCGTCAATGATCGGAGGTCGGCGCTTTTTCTTCGCGCGGGTTTGGCAGCAGCGTGGCGAGTTCGAAATCAATCACGCAGAACTGACCAGCCTTGTCATCGTAGGTGATGTTGCGAGGAAATGGATCATCGTGTCGAACCCCAAACTCTTGCTCCAACTTGAGAAACAATTTGTCTGATTTCTTTTGTGATAGGTTCGGGGCCGGGCTCCCACAATTGCTTGTTACGAGATGAAGTTCATCTTCCCCGGCATCAATAAATCGGGGGACAAAGTCACACCCTCTTTCCTCAAGAGCCTTTAAAATACGGATTTCGTTAGCAAAGCGCGACTCCTTATCCGTTCCACGAAAATACTTGTGAACATTGCCGTAGAAGTCAATTTTCACAAGTGAGCGAATTCCGTCTTTGAGGTTGCGCATACCAATGCTGTACCACGCCATGATAGAGGCTGCAACGATCAAAACCGTCACCCACGTCAAATAAATCGGCTTATTTTACCCTTCCAGCCATTGATTGGCGAACTCATCAAGTTGAGGTGGCTGAGTCTCCGACACATGGCGTGTATTCAGCCACGTCTCCTTGCCAAACCATGTTCTTTGGCGTTTGGCATATTGTCGGGTGGCGGCAGCTATCCGCTCTTCACATTCTTCACGATTCAATTCGCCGGACAGCATCGCTTTTATCTGAGGAATACCAATCGCCTTCTCGCAGGTTGTCGAAGCACCGGCAAGGTTACGAACCTCGTCGATCGCCCCGTGATTAAGCATCCAGGTTGCCCGTTGGTTGATTCTTTGCCTGAGCTGCTCCCGATCCCAGAGTAGATAAACGCCCCGCAGATGTTTCTCGGTTTCCGAAGATGTCTTTTTCCAGTCGCTTTTAATGGTCGACATTTTCTTTCCTGACAGCAGGCAAATTTCAAGAGCTCTGATCACATAGCGTCGATTTTGGAGGTTGGTCACCGCTGCACCTTCGGGGTCGAGTTTTTGGAGGTGCTCAATCAGGCTGGAATCTGATCGCCCCTCTAGTTCGGCTCTCAGCCCGGGGGCGCTCGACGGCACCGGGGACGGCCCGTGGGTTAAAAACTTCAAATACATCCCGGACCCGCCAGTAACGATGGGGGTTTTTCCCTTTAGAATGATGGATTCGATGACTGGTAGCGCCATTTCCCTGAAAGACATGGCATCGCAGACCTCATTAGCGGCGAGGACGCCGTAGAGGTGATGGGGGACCTTTGATTTCTCCTCCTCTGTTGGTGCTGCCGAGAGGATTTCAATCCCTCGGTATAACTGGTAAGCGTCAGCATTGACAATTTCCCCATCCAACTTCTGCGCCAACTGAATCGCGAGCGATGATTTTCCGGATGCCGTTGGGCCGCAGACATACACTGGGGATGGAGGAGTCATTGTGTACGAAAAACCCCGCCTGGAGATCGGCGACTCGCAAGCGGGGTAAAATGAATGAAAGGTTGGAGCTACTTATTCAGCGCTTTCTTTTGCTGGCTGCTCATCTGTCGTTTCCGAGGTTTCGGAAGCTGTGACTTCTTGAGTCTCGTCGTTCGCCTTGTTTTTATTAGGGCTAGGCTTGTTGTTTGCGCCATTCACTACGAGGTTGCGCCCCATGAATGGTTGGTCATGCAGAACCTCGACGGCACGCTTTGCCTCATCAACATTTTGCATCTCGATAAAGCCGAAGCCTTTGGAGCGATGCGTATGCTTGTTGTAGACGATTTCGACCTTGCGAACGGTGCCAATCCCTTTGAAAAGGTCTTCCAGAGAGCTTTCATCGGCATCATATGAGAGGTTGCCCAAGTAGAGTCTTGAGGTCTCAACGGGGAAGTCTCTTTTTTCGCCGCGTCCACTCTTAGGTGAGCGGCCTTTTGCGTTGCGAGTGTTGGACTTGCCGGTTTTAGCAGGCTGATCGGGAGCTCCGTCCTGATTGCCGCTTTTCCTGCGTGGCGGGCGGGTTGGCTCTTTGTAAAGACCGAAAAATTTAAGGATTTTCTCCCATAAAGTTAGCGGTTCAGGTTTTCTATGGCGACGACGCTGTGGGCTTTGAGCTCCACGATTGCGATTTCCTCCATTGGATCCGCCTTGGCGGTTTCCTCCTCCCTGATTGTTCCGATTCCGGTTTCGATTGCGGTTTCGGTTACGATTGTTGTTTTGGCGGTTTTGGCCACCTCCGTTGCGGGGTCGGCCGTTGTTTTCTTGAGACATTGTAATAATAAGTCGTTGGTTGTTGCTTGCGTTGCACCAGTGGGCTGAAGGCAACCTCAAGGGTTGCCTCTGCAGTCGGGGCGGCCTGATCCGCAGAAACCGACATCGGGGTATTCATTTGTAAGGATGGACCTCTGCCCATAGTGGCGCGCGAGTTTGTCATTGCCAGGCATCTTTCGGGCATCCAGCCACCTACCACCGCGTTGTTCAGATAAGATAAAACGGTTGGCAGACGGTACAGGGGAGTCGCGAACACTCGTAAGCGCTCTGACCAAGAGGTCAGGCAGGCAATGAGTGTTAGTAACAGGCGCGAATTCATAATCCTTGATGCAGGCGGCGGCAAGTTAGCTCCGAATTATGAAATGACAAGAACCGAATCAGGTGTTGTCAGATTCTTTTATTTAGGTAATCTCTGCGCGCGCCACCCACTCGACGTCCATATATGAAGCCTATTTTCCTGATATTATTCACGCTTTTGACCGCTTTTCTGCCGCTTGCCCAAGCGAAAGAGAGTTATCTCGTGATGGAGGCTCACAGCAACCGTGTCTTGCTGGCATACAATTCCGAACAAAAGCGCCCGGTCGCCAGCCTGAATAAGATCACCTCCGTTAAGGTGGTCTTGGATTGGGTGAAAGCATCCCAGGCAAACCTTACAACTTTGATTCCAGTCCCTCAGGCGGCTCTCGCTCTGGGTGGACCCAACCCCATGGGTTTGCAACCGGGGGATCAGCTTTCCATCCGGGATGCCATCTATTCCGCCATGCTGGGCTCTGACAATATTGCCATGTTCGCCCTGTCCCAACACGTAGGTCAACAACTGCTTATCAGGCGGCAAATTGCCGGAGATCCACAAAAGACGTTTGTCGCCGAGATGAACACGCTGTCCAAGGCTCTGGGGATGCGCCGCACAAAATTCAAATCCTCGCATGGCTTGGAAGTGGGTTACTGGAAGGGGCATTCAACGGCGGCGGACATCGCCCGCATCTGCGTTCATGTGATGCGGGATACCGGTTTTGGTTTTTACGTAAAACAACGCTCGCGAAAAATCTCAGTTGTTTCACCCGGCGGACAACGTCGGTCCTTCACCGTGCAAAACACAAACAAGCTGTTGGGGCAACTGAATGTCAATGGCATCAAGACGGGCATGACTGCTGAGGCTGGACAGTGCCTGGCGATCAACGCCCATAAGTCACCGTTGGTAAAAAAACTTGAGGATGGCAAAACACAGATTCGCGGACGCGATCTGGTTGTCGTCATTTTAGGGAGTTCCGACCGCTTTGGGCGGGCTCGTCAACTCATCCCCCAAGGTTGGAACGCCTTCGATCAGTGGGGGGCGGCCGGGTATCCGATATCGGAGAGTCGGCGCGAGTATCTTGTTGTGCCACAATTGTAAGCCGATAAGTATTTTCCGTTACATTTTCAGAGAGGACAAAAGAAACCATACAGAAACAGAAAGAAAACAATATGCGAATTGGAGTATTAAATAGTGGCGGGGATTGCCCCGGATTGAATGCCGTAATCAACGGAGTGGTAGGAGCGGCATCGAGGTTGGGCTGGGAAGTTCTCGGATTCATCGACGGTTATGAGGGGCTTTTGCCGGAAGGGGGCGACTACATCACCCTGACTCCTGATGATACCATCGGCATTGCCAAGCTGGGAGGCACCATCCTTGGCACAACCAACAAAGGGCACTTTGCTGCCAAGGTTGGCGAGGGGGATGTGGCTAAAATCCCCGAGGAAATCATGGCGAAAGCCCGTGGAAACATGGAAAAACTTGGAGTTGAAGCGCTCGTGATTATTGGCGGAGACGGCTCCCTCACAACAGCCCTGCAAATGAACCAGGAAGGTTTCAATGTCGTTGGTGTCCCCAAGACAATCGATAACGACCTGCAGGCGACTGCCATGACTTTCGGTTTCGATAGCGCTGTTTCTACGGTGGTGGACAGTCTGGACCGACTTCAGACCACTGCTCAAAGTCACAAGCGGGTCATGGTACTCGAGGTGATGGGGCGTCACGCTGGTTGGATCGCCCTATGGGGTGGGATTGCCGGGGGAGCGCACGTCGTGCTGCTGCCTGAGGTGGAATTCAGCCTGGATAAGGTTGCCGACTTCATCAAACAGCGTGAAGCTGAAGGTAAGCGAAGTTCTCTTGTGGTGGTCGCTGAAGGGGCCAAACTGAGTGGTGGTGAGCTGGTCATTCGCGGCGAAGGCGCTGCCAGTGAGGTGAGTCTCGGCGGCGTTGGTGACGTTGTTGCGCATCACTTGGAAGAGATGACAGGTAAGGACACCCGTTCCTGCACCTTGGGGCACTTGCAGCGCGGAGGGTCTCCCACTGCGCTCGACCGCATTTTAGGCGCTCGTTTCGGGGTTAAAGCGGTAGATCTTATCAGGGAAGGGAAATTTGGCAGCATGGTAAGCTACCAGGCGTATCACGTCGATTCCGTCCCGATTGAGGACGCTGTCCATCAGCTCCGCCTCGTGAACCCTGAAGGGGAGATGGTGCAAACCGCCCGAGCTCTCGGCATCTGCCTTGGGGACTAGTTTTCTCGTTGAGTTATCGATAAGGGACTGAACCACTATTATGAAAGATCCACTGCTTAAACTGCTTAGCACCAAAGCCAGATACTCTTCTGAGGATTTGGCTGAGGCGCTGAGTCTAAGCCCTGAGGAGGTCGATTCGAAAATTGCCGCCTGGGAAAAAGAGGGCACCATCTTAGGTTATCACGCCGTCGTTGACGCTGAAAAGGCGGGAGAGCTTGGTGTATCTGCTTTTATCGAGGTTAAAGTGACGCCTGAAAGGGGTGGGGGCTTTGATCGTATGGCCATGCGAATCGCTCGCTTTGATCAAGTGGACTCCTGCTATCTGATCAGTGGAGGTTACGATCTCCTCGTGGTTGTTGACGGGAAAGGTCTGCGCGAGGTTGCTCGATTTGTCTCTGAAAAATTGAGCACCATTGATGGGGTTCTCTCCACGGCAACCCATTTCAGCCTCAAAGCCTACAAGGAAAAGGGATTCGTTTTTGAACAGGAATCTGACAACGGAAGGCTTTTGGTAAGTCCATAACGATGAAGTGTTTCTGCTTAAACTTACATTTTTTTTGTAATTGTAATTTCCCGTGTAATTGAATTGATCTATGGATTATTCTAAGAAGATTTCCCGGCAGGTGGCTGGGATTCCCCGATCAGGGATTCGCGACTTTTTTGAACTGGTTCAGGGGCGTGAGGATGTCATCTCACTGGGTGTCGGGGAGCCGGATTTTGCCACCCCTTGGCACATTCGCGAGGCCGCCATTTACTCTCTTGAAAAAGGTCAAACGAGCTACACGTCGAACTTGGGAATGCCTTCACTGAGGAAGGTCATTTCGAGCTATGTCAGTGGTTTTTTTGAGGTGGATTACGAGTCGGACTCGGAAGTTCTCGTTACAGTGGGGGTGTCTGAGGCGATTGACCTCGCGTTAAGGGCTTTACTTAATCCTGGGGATGAGGTGGTTTACCATACGCCTTGCTATGTTTCCTACCTGCCGAGTGTTTCGCTGGCATACGGTGTCCCGGTCGAAGTGGCGACGCACGAGCGTGATAATTTCGCCCTCAGGGCGGATATGCTCGAGCAGGCAATCACACCTAAAACCAGGGTTCTCATGTTAAATTTCCCGACTAACCCCACCGGGGCGGTTACGCCTCGGTCAGAGTTGGAGAAAATCGCGCGCCTCTGCGTAAAACATGACTTGATTGTGTTGAGTGATGAGATTTACTGCGAGTTGAGGTACGATGCCCACGATCCGCACTGCTCAATCGCTTCCTTGCCGGGGATGAAGGAGCGTACCGTTTTGCTTCATGGTTTTTCAAAGGCTTTTGCAATGACTGGTTTCCGCTTGGGGTATGCATGCGCTCCGCAACCGTTGATTGAGGCTATGATGAAAATACATCAATACGCCATGTTGTGTGCTCCCATCACCAGTCAGGCCGCCGCGCTCGAAGCTCTTGAACATGGCGAGGCTGCCATGCTTAAAATGAGGGATAGTTACCACCAGAGGAGGGATTATGTTGTCTCGAAGCTCAATGAGATGGAGGGTATCCGCTGTCATTGTCCGGGTGGTGCTTTCTACGTCTTTCCGGATATTCGTGAAACCGGGCTCAGCAGTAAGGAATTTGCCATGCGTCTGCTTGAGGCTGAGGATGTGGCCGCCGTCCCCGGCGATGCCTTTGGTGATGCTGGGCAGGGTTTTCTGCGTTGTTGCTACGCCACCTCGTTTGACGAACTTAAAGAGGCGATGACCCGCATGAAGCGCTTTGTTGGAACCTTGTAGGCTCACTCTCGTATGAATCACATTCAAGCATGGAAAGAGGATAAAACCGTGGCGCATGTGCTGCCGTTGGCTGCTTTCATGCTGCTAATGATCCCATACCAGCTGACTGGTTGGCCTGAGTGGGATCACCCAAATGCCCCATGGTGGCGACACTACCCTGAGCAGTGGTTGTATCCTCTTCAGTCGCTGATAGCCATAGGGTTACTCCTATATTTCCGCAAAAACTATGAACTGAAATGGGGGCGGGGTGTTTTTCTTGGGGTTTTCATGGGGGTGATCGGAATTGGCTTTTGGATACTTCCGACCCAGGTGCACAGTTGGCTTGATATTGAAGGTGAGCCTGACGGGTTTTTGAGGTTTCTCGGGGTGATGCCACGAACCGACGGGTTCAATCCTCAGGATCTCTCAGATAAATTCAACGGCTCGCTTTGGGTTTACTGGTCGTCGTTGATTTTTCGATTCTTTAGGGCTGTGGTTGTAGTATCGCTGATCGAGGAAATTTTCTGGCGAGGGTTTCTAATGCGCTTTTTACTCAATCCTGATCGAGATTATTGGAAAATACCCTTTGGAAAACCATCATGGAAATCCTTCCTGATTGTTACAGGTTTATTTATGCTGGCTCACGCGCCAGTCGACTATGTTGGGGCGTTTATTTTCGGATCGCTTATGTATTGGTTGGCTGTCAGAACTAAAAGCCTATTGGCCTGCGTGGTGATGCACGGGGTCGCCAATCTCATCATGGGCTGGTACGCTATCTCCTTTGGTAAATATGGGTTGTGGTAGATTAACCTGCAATGGTAGAGTGATTTGTGATCATATTTACTCTTAAATGTTAATTGGTGGAGTCGATTGTTCAGCCTGCAATTTGGGTGTTTTCCGCAAGTATTGTTCGTTGCAAAAACGGTTGTCAGTTGCGTAGTTACCTTTGTTGACAGATTTCCATGTATTTGAGTCTAGCGTGATGGGGTGAGATCCGATACTCATTTGCAGCGAAAGCGAGCTGGCAGAACCGGCACCCTAGAAAAAGATCTCACGAGAACATGAAAATTGGAATTGCTCAAATCAACGCGATCGTCGGGGATTTTCCCGGAAATGCCAAGAAGATCATGGCTGCCTACCGTGAGTGCCTCGAATTGGGAGCCGAGTTGGTCGTTGCTCCGGAGATGGCATTGGTGGGCTACCCGCCACAAGATCTGATGTTCAAATCTCAGTTCGTGCCAAAATGCCTCCAAGCTCTCGACTATTTGGCGGATGAGACAGCTGATATCCCGATGCTTGTGGGGTATGTCGACCACAATACGGAGAACAGCGTGGGTAAACCGTTTCGTAACGCCGCTGCATTTCTGCACAAGGGGAAGGTGTTGCATAAGATCTGGAAGACCCTGTTGCCAGCATATGACGTCTTTGATGAGCGGCGCTACTTCGAACCTGCGGACCGCGTTGAACCTATCGTTTGGGGTGGTGTTCGTCTGGGAGTGACGATTTGTGAAGATGTTTGGCCTGTTGAGCACTTGGAGCATCCGCTCTACCATCGTGACCCCGTTGCCGAACTGGCATCTCAAGGGCTTGACATCCTGATCAACCTCAGCGCTTCACCTTTTCACTTGGGTAAGCCTGAAAGGCGTCTCGACATGCTGAGCCGGGTAGCGAGAGAACACCACACACCATTGGTTTATTGCAACTGTGTCGGTGGTAACGACCAGTTAATTTTTGACGGTGCTTCCATGGCCTTGGATGCCAAGGGCGAATTGATCGATTTACTTCCCGCATTTGAAGAAAAATGCACGGTCGTTGAGACCACGGCCGACGCCAACACCACAAGCCGGAATCACTTCGACTTGTCAGATGAGGAGTCTTTGTACCGAGCATTGGTCCTTGGTTTGCGAGATTACGTGAATAAATGTGGATTTTCCAGTGTCTGCTTGGGTTTGAGCGGGGGGATCGATTCAGCTCTGACAGCCGTGTTGGCATGTCACGCATTGGGGGCTGACAAGGTGCGAGGCTTGACCATGCCCAGCGAATTTTCATCCGAGGGCAGTGTCGGACACTCAGTGGATTTGGCTCGCAATCTGGGAATGCGCTGTGACACCGTGCCTATTGCAGACGCATTCGCATCGGTTAAAACATCGATGCAACCCATATTCGGCGATTTGCCGGAAGATGTGACGGAGGAGAATATGCAAGCTCGGATCCGCGGACTGTTCCTCATGTCGCTTTCCAATAAGTCAGGGAGTTTGCTGCTGACGACAGGAAATAAAAGCGAATTAGCTGTTGGTTACTGTACCATGTACGGTGACATGTGTGGGGGGCTCGCCGTAATCAGCGACCTACCAAAAATGCAGGTATACGCACTATCTCGCTGGATCAACCGGGAGCAGGAAATCATCCCTTGGGACACCATCGAAAAACCTCCAAGCGCCGAGTTGAGGCCAGACCAAAAAGATCAGGACACCCTGCCTCCCTATGAAACACTCGACGCCATTCTATCCCTCTACGTGGAACAGCAACTGTCGGCCAGCGAGATTGTAGAAGATTACGGCCACGAAGAAAATCTGGTTCGTTGGGTTCAGCGGCGGGTGGATCTCAATGAATGGAAGCGCTTTCAGGCGGCTCCGGGGTTGAGGGTGACATCAAAAGCATTTGGCATGGGACGGCGCATGCCGATCGTTCAGCGATTCACAGATTAATTAACGCTAATTCCTGCTAGCGTTTCGCCCCGAACCTTTGCTATGCTCAATCATCGGGTCAATTGACCTGCGTTACCCCCAGGATCATGATGGACGAATCTTCAGCGCGCGCCATACTCGGACTCAAGGCTAGGGAAAACCCTCGCCCCCGCTTAGCTGAGTTCCGCGCCAACGTCCGTAGGCGAGAGGCCTTTATTGAAAATGCCCCGAGCCCGGAAACGAAGCTTCGACTAAAAAAGGAACTGCATGACTACGAGCAAGCAATCGAAGTTATCGCTGCCGTAGCCCAATCGGTCAAACAACGAAGGCATGTTGGCTTCTGTTGCTGTTTACTGGTGATTGCCACCGCTGCGGCATGCGGGTGGTGGAAGTATGATCAGTATGTAAAGCAACAGATAGAGCTGGAGCAGGCTAGGGAGTTGGATTACGAGCATCGCCGTTTTGAACAAAAGGAAAAGCTTGTCAATCAACGGCTGAAAGAGGGGGAGGGCTACCTGAACCGTCGTCAGTGGAAGTCTGCCACCGAGGCTTACCAATCCGCACTAAGCATCGACCCCGGTTCTGTGGCTGCAGAGCAAGGTCTGGAGGCTGTCAGCGCGGGGAAACTGGAAGAAAAAAACCAAAAGATTTTTTATCGCTTGGGTGAAAGTCAGGCTGCGATGGAGGCCGGAGAATGGGAGAAAGCGATCCGTTTAACCCAATCGGTGCTCAAAGAGAATCCAGGGCACCCGGAAGCGACCAAAAAGCTGAAGTCCATCAAACTTAAGCAACATCAGCAAAAAGTCAGCTTGCTAGCTCAAGCTGTTGAGCGAGACCTTGAAAGCGGAGACTTGCAGCAAGTTCAGCAATCGTATGCGCAATTGGAAAAAGAAGCCCCTGATCACCCCGGACTGCAAGCCTACTCGAAGCGCATGAATCAAGCGCTCGCAGAGTTGCAAGCCAGGCAAAGGCAGGCGCTGGCCCTCATGCAGCAGGCCAAAGAACTGGATAAAGGAGAGTATTCCTCTGAAGCGGTTCGCCTCCTCGATCAAGCTGCGCAGTTGGACCCGGATAACCCGGAAGTTAAAAAGCTGCATCAAAAAATCAATAACTACTCCAGAACTGTTAAAGTGCCTGAAGATGTGGCCACGATCACTGAAGCGATCGCCATGGCCAGAGCTCGGGACAGAGTTGAGATCGCTCCAGGTATCTATCATGAGTCAATTATTCTGGACAAGCCGATCAAACTGGAAGGGGGCGCCGGTGTGGGTAAGCTCGAAAACAAGGAGCCCAACACCCGTGCTTCAGAAAAGCCCCGGGAGAGAGTCATTCTTCAATTGCCAGCGGGTGAAGCACCGCTACTAACCGTCCGAGCTACAGCAGACGGATCCCATATCAGCGGCATCAGTTTTCAACACGCAGGTTTCGACTATGATGACGAGAGGGCATCCGCAGTCATCGTCCAAGGGGCATCGGTCACGATCAGTGAATGCTCGATCAGGCAGGCCGCAGGGCACGGGTTGGCTGTGATAGATGGAGCCAAGGTTCGGGCTCTTGGGTGCTCATTTACGCATTGCGGGTGGGATGGCGTTTCTGTTTATGGGAAATCGGATAAACGCAACAGTTATGCTGAACTGTTCAATTGTATCAGTCAGGATAATATTCAACACGGAATGGAGTTCTGGAACGGGGGGCATGGTAAAGTCGAGAATTGTAGAGTGTTAGCCAATGGCTTGTGTGGGATACTGGCCATGTCTCCTCTGGCGCAACTGACGGTTCAAACAAGTGTCTGCTCAAGAAATCGAAGTGCTGGAATTTTAGTTTCGGATCAAGTAAAAGGGAAGCTCGTAGCCAACCGGTGTGACAACAACCTGCTCAGCGGAATTGTTGCCAGAGGCCAAGGAACGGATGTCCAGCTCATCAACAACGTAAGCAACGGAAATCAGGAGGTGGGCATTCTCATTCACCAAGGGGTCAAACGCAGCGCCTTCTCTGGAAATCAGGCAACGGGAAACAAACACCGCCAAATTTGGTTGAATGCTTCCGCCGGCCGCTAGCTTTTTTGCGGTCAGCTTGAGAAGGTTGTTCTTGGTTGTTGAGGTAGAGCTTTACCTCCGGTCATTCACTCCTGTGTAGGTCTAATACCACTCCGTAAAATAGACGAGACGATTGATCATTGTTGCGGTATTTGGAAGAGCACTGCGTGATCCATGAGAGTTCCGGATGAATGACTCCTTTGGCTGTGTTTCTCCTTAGTCATGGTGCCCGCACCATTCCTTCGTCGCGCCTTGCCAAAGAACTTATTCATCTCGGCTATCGTCCCGTCTGTTTTACTACTTGGTCTAAAAATTACGGGCGTTTTACCAAATACGGATTATGCATATTTTGCTATTTCTAGCTGGTCGTGCAGGAAGCATCAGGGGTAAGTTACACCTATCAAAATGACTTCTTCTGATTTTGGCTATTCCGATGCCCATGCATCCACATCCTCCTTGAAAGGCAGTAAGGTAACCGTCACTCAATCCCCCTCATGGTTGCAAGCTGTAGAATATTCACCCATGGATCGGGTTCTGGACGCCCCGGTTTCTATTCATCTCATTGATCACCAAATCAATACTCTCGAGCACTCGGCATACTACCGCAGCTGTAAGAGATTGGAGACCCCGGCCGGGGTGCAAGATGAGTCCCAAATTGAAGTCGCTTTTGATCCGGCAATCCAAAAGCTGGAATTGCACCACTTGTCTGTTTTTCGGCACGGCGAGCTGGTGGCAAACTACGCAGATTTAGATAAAATTCGATTGATTCAGCGGGAAACATCCTTGGAGCAACGGATCTATGGTGGTGAAATAACTGCGCTGATCGTTTTGGATGATGTTCGCAGTGGAGATACCGTTGATTTGGCGTATACGATCACCAACGAATCGTGGTTATTTAATCAGCATGAGTGGAGGCACTTTTTGCTTCAACACCGCAACACGGTAGGTCTACTTCGGCTCGTCTGGCTCGGAGAAAAGCCGAGGTATTCCTTGAATGTGGACAAAGCTGAAGATGTTTCCTTTCAGGAGTCTGATGGATGTTTCATATGGCAGCGTAGAGACTGTCCAGCTTTCAAGATGGAGAACGGCATTCCTTTAAACTACATGCCGATTGAAGACCTCGAATTGAGCAGCTTCGCCAACTGGGGCGAAGTTCAAGATGAGGTCAACGCTCTGTGGCGGAACCTCGGCCAACTGGCCCCAGAGGCTTTGCAGATGGTTGAACAAATTAAAGCCGAATGCTCGGAGACCGAGCTGATCGAAAAGCTCGTTCAATGGGTCAGGCAGGAAATCCGCTATCAAGGTTTCGAGGTTGGGGCTTTAGCCATGAAACCTGCAGACCTTGAGGCCATCTGGAAACGGCGGCATGGCGACTGTAAAGAAAAGTCATCTCTGCTGGTTGCCTTGTTGCGTGCTGCCGGAGTTGAGGCATATCCGGCTCTTGTTCACACATCCATGGGTGGGCTTTTGGAATCGACGCTTCCATCTCCCGGAGCCTTTAACCACGCCATTGTCTGTATCCGACATCAGGGCCTGGAATACTGGGTGGATTCGACCAACTCGCTGCAACGCGGAGGTTTGCCGAACTGGACCGGCATCTACCACTTTGGCTACGCCTTACTGATTGGTCCCGATGACGGTAACTTAAGTGTGATCGCTGAGCCAGATAAACGACGTAACTGGGTGCAAATCGCCGAGCACTATCAAATCAACTCCCATCAAAAATCGGCTAAATTTACGATCAAGCATCGGGCGTCAGGGGTTGAAGCTGAGCACCTTCGTCACATTGTGGAACATGAGGGGCGAGTGAAGCTGCAAGGTGACTTTGTGGCATGGGTTAAAGCAGCCCATCCCTCGGCCGAACTCCAGACAGATCTCGAGATTGAGAGCACCGACAGCAAAGATCAATTTTGCATGCAGGGGGAGTTTTATATCCCTGAAGCCTTTATTGTCTCTCCGGACGGATCGGAGGAGGGGGTGGTCTTTAGCCCCTACGCCATTATCGACCGAGTGGTTGGCGCTGATCACTCAAACAGAAAGCATCCGCTTGGCTTGAACTACCCATGCCGAATTGGGCAAACAACCACGATCGATTGTGATGTGAGCATTCCTTTCAGCAAGGACACCAAGAGGGTGGATTGCCCGTTTTTTGTCATGAGTTTCGATGTCGAAAACCACGAGGGAAAGCCTTTGTTGCGTTATCATTATGAAACCAAGGAGAAATTAGTCCCCCCTGATCGCATGGCCGGCTATAAAGCTCATTTGGTCAAATCAGAAGACTTGATCACTTGGGCAATTTCGGGTCCCCGCAATGCATCGGGCCAGAGTGAAGTCGAAAACGCTTGGGGGGCACCCAAACGGCAAAGCTATCGAAGTTCAGGTAGCGGGCGCCGGCGAGTCTACCGGGAAAGGCCCGAGTCCTCTTCTGCCGGCATCCCGGTGTGGCCATTTGTCATCGCAGTCGTCATCGTTTTGCGATTGGTTTTTGCCATGATGGATGGTTAACAGGGGCTTAGGTTACGCCTTTAGCGAAGAACATCCGCTCCCACGTTTACTTATCAATTGGATCTATATCACTCCATGAAATCGCTTATGCACTACCGTTTGCTTTGTCTCTGTTGGTTTCTTCTGGCTCTGCCAGCCTTCGGGGAGAATGAATCTCTGTCACGAACCCTCCCCAAGGCGTTGCCTCAAGATATCCTTACTCGCTTAACGCCATTGCAAAATGTCTTAGACAATTCCAAGGGGATTTCCAACTCCGAGGATTCTGGAGTCATTCTACTAAAAGAACGCTATGTGTGGGGAGATCGTTCGGGTCGGAGGTTTAAAATCCACCATTTGGTGTATAAAGCTTTGACCGAGCAAGGCTCCAAATATCTGGAAAAAGACAATTTTCGGTATGATGAGCAACTGACTAAAATCCACCTTTTGCAAGCCAGGACGGTTCTGCCTGACGGAACGATCAAAAAGGTGGCCGATAATGCGGCTTTCTTGCAAAGAGGGAGAGATTCAGGCTCATCTCAAACCTACCACAGTGACCGTGAGTTGGTGATTATTTACCCCGATATCAAAGTTGGCTCAATCACCGAAAGTATCGTCATTTATGAAGATGTTTCACCTCGGATCGAGGGAGAATTTATGACGGGGTTCTCGTTTCATTCCGGTTGGCCAACCGAACGGTCGATCAGCACGGTTGATCTTCCGGACGACCTCGGGAAGCGCCTCAGGTTACACCATATTGGGGCGGGGGTGCCTCAGTTAAAAAAGTCATCTTCTACAAAAGGTCGAACCCGGTGGGTGTGGGAGCAGCGTAAGGTGGAGTCGTCTGATTATGAGCCACAACGAGCTCCTAGTTTTCAGGCAGGGCCTGCAGTGAGAACTTCGACACTCCCCAATTGGGATGCTGTGGCCCGCTGGTATCAGGGGCTACTTGAACCTCGGGCTAAATTATCCCCAGAGTTGAAAGCACTGGCTAAACAGTGGACCAAAAGCAATCAAACACGGAAGCATACGATCAATGCTCTTTATCAGCGGGTAGCCAATGATGTGCGTTACACCGGTCTGGAGTTCGGACTTTCGGGCTTGCAGCCATATGATTGTAATGATGTTTGGAAAAACCAGTATGGTGATTGCAAAGATAAATCAAATTTACTCTGCGCTCTACTCAGGCATTGCGGGGTTACAGCCTATTTGGCCCTGGTCGAGACGGAGCATCGAGGTATTACCCATCAACAGCTGCCCACCTATCAAGCGTTTAACCATGCCATCGTTGCCATCCCCCCGGAAACTGAAAATGGCGAGTGGCTGTATTGCGATCCTACGATTCGATATGGAAAACCAGGTCTGTTATCTCCATCTTCATCCAACCGGAATACGCTGGTAGTGCAGCCTGATCGCGCGGTCTGGAAAATGACTCCGACCTCGAGTGCGGGATCATTGACTTATGACTTCAATCTGAAGCTGAATACCACAGGTCAATTGGAGGGGTGGATGACTTTGAGTGCAGAAGGGTATTATTCCATTAGCACCGGCGAGTCCTACCACGGCAGGGAGAGGGACAGTGTGCTCTATCAGTTAAATCAGCTGATTCAGCCTTTTTTCGCCGGAGCGCTTGTGGCCGATTACGTCATTCCGTCCCCTGAAGATAAGCAATTTAAAGAACCTGTAGTCGTCAAAGCCTATTTTACGTGCCCGGCCATCCAGCCTGACCAAAAGGGAAGAATTCACCTCTCCTTTCCCTCATCCAGTGGGTTGATTTCAAATTATGGAACCAACCCAACGAGACAGACCGACTTCTACCAATGGCCTGATCAAATCAACGTAACAGCTAATATCAAGGTCCCTGAGGGATACTCCATTCAATCCGCTCCACCATCATTTGAGGCGTCGACGCCGTATTTCAAGGCTGAGGCCAAATGGAACGACTTGCATTCCAGCCAAACTTGCCAAGCAATCATGAGACTCCATGTCCTTGGTGATTTTATACCGGCAACAAAAATAGCCCCAGTGCAACAGGCAAGCAGAGCTTTAAATGCGTGGCTTGAGAAATCAGCATTAATTCATCATGGAGATGTCACCCCTGCACTTGAACGGGAAGACAGTAAAGCGATAGAGATGACATTGATGCCGACCGGGGAAGGACAACTCGATCTTTTGGACAGACGGTACCCGTTGGGAGGATCAAAAGAAATGAGGGAAAGCGCCTTAAAAAAGGTGATACAGTGGTTTCCAGGTGATGCCAATACCGTGTTCATTGCACGCTCGAGAATGGCGTATTTGAATTATTGTCACGACGAGCTTCAAAAAGCGGAAGAAATCTACTCAAAGCTTCTCTCGAGGGCAGCTAATGGAGTCGACATCGATGAACGCCTGCTCGCCAAGTATCTCTATGCCATGGTCAAATACGAATTGGATGAGAAGGAACAGGCCATTGGAATTCTGGTGGAGCTCGCCTCAGATGATCGCATCAATGATTACCGCAAAGGGTGGACACACACCTTACTCGCCGATTACTTGTATGAGAATAAGAAGAGGATGGATGCCGCTGCTGAGCACGCAAAATTAGCTCTAACCATTGAAAATGAGCATCAGCCACGTGCCATGCAACGGCTGTTTCTCTGTTACTGCCATCAGCAGATGTCAGAACAGGCTGCAAAGTTATTGCTGGACTGGGCGAGCACACATGCCGATCAAGCGGAAGACACGTTCAAAGAACTCGAAAGTAAACTTTTTGAATTACCGATTTCACCTCTCATGAAGAACGCACACCTTGCGATTCAGCAATCACTAAAGACTCAAGCAAAAGATGGAGTCACAGCTTCAAATCAAAAGGACATACAAGCCATGCTCGAAACATTGGCTGGGAATCTTCGCTGCAAGATGGAATCTCGAGAAAGTAATGGGGAGATTCGGAAAGAACTGCTGGCATTGTTTGATCAGATAAATCCAAACTATCTAAAAAGCCGCCAAGCGACTGCAATTCATGCCAGCGCATCAAAGCTGGAAGCACAGCTAAATGATCTGTACAATGAAGACAATGATCAATGGTTGAAGGTTGCGGGGAAGTATTTTCGGTCATGCGAGCCTAACGGGCAATTCACACACTACCTATGGCAATTCCTAGCAATGGTTCAATGGAAAGAACATCAAAGCTCAGTGCCAGAAAATTGCGGAATGTATGGGTCTTTGGCAAAGTTGAGCGAAAAAATCCCACACCATGACGACAACTACTGGGAGTGTCAGTTTTTGATCGCTAGTCATTATGAATCCATGAACCAATGGGAGTCGGCAGTGCAGATTTACAAAAAAATGTCCAACGATCCGCAATTCAATTCAGAATACGGGCACGCTTGCTGGCACCGAATGGGTAAGGCCTATGAGGGGCTCGGTATGTGGGGGGAATCGAGGGAGTGCCACCTTAAGTTTGTAAAAGAACGGAAAGAATTTGAGAGTGTATGCTCACATATATGTAGAGCTGGATTGGTTAGTTTGAAGTCTGGCAATCGCCAGCAGGCAATTGACGACTGGAAGCTGTTGCAGGATGTGCCTCGGTCAACGTGGGCTGAGAGCGAAAATGCCGATGCCATTCATATGGCCATCCATATGGCAAACACTCCTGAAGAATCATTCGAATATTGGGATGATATGGACCAGTGGTGGCGTGAGGTTTATCTTGAAGAACTCAAGCGGCATGATTTACAGCCGGAATCGAACACGGTTCTTTATTCGTCAGATCAGGCGTCTAACGTTGAGGCTGCAGTCAAGTTGGCGTCATCAAATAAAAATTGGTCTGAAATGCTGGAATCTATCCACCCGGTTTTTGATGTGATGCGGTTTTTGCCATGTTATTTTGAAGGGCTTTATGCAACGGTCTATAATGGGGCGAATAGGTTTTCCACCTCAGATAAAAAAAGGTGCTATCGTTTGTTGGCTAAGGCAGCCGGAGCCATCAACGTAGGTAAACCGGAAGTCACAGAAATCGCAAACCGGGTGGAATGTGCACTCCTTTACGACGTCGGAGAGCATCAAAGAGCCCATCTCAAATCTCGATTGTTTTTGAAAAAGGCAGCCAAGGCCAGCCCGGAGCATTTGGAGCGATTAACATGGCTGTATTTGATCACCAGTCATGCAACGGGCAAAGATCTGAAGGATAGCATCGCAAAGGGGCTGAAGATTTGGAATCAAGGGCCAGAGTATATGAGTTATCACCGCTTTGCCCTGGCTCTGTCGAATGTCATGACCTCGAACCGCCAGCCCAAAGATGCGATAGAAGTGTTAAAAAAAGCCAGCAAAACCAAGTCGCCAGATGACGAATTCTATCAACAAATCCAGAAGCGATTGCAAAGTCATTCCAAGCAATCCCGCACTGCCGACAGTTTTCAGAAAAAAGTCAGTGAATGGGTGTCAAAACACAAACCTGCATGGTATGGTCATCTGCCACCATACAAGCTTGATGACGAGTTGAAGTTAGAGCTTGAGGGCTTGCTTCAGCTCGGTATCACTGAAAAGCACCGGCTTATGCATATCAAGTCATTGATGCTGGCAGCTCAATCAGATCAAATTCCTCTGGCTGAACGCCATCAGGCATTTATCGAGGCTGTGATTCTTGTTTCGGAAGACGCACCGACATGGAAACAGCATCAGGAAATCATCACCGATGCTTTGGGTCTGGATGCCGTTCCTGATCTGGTGAATCGTAATATTATTTGGAGGGCTTTTGTCAGGGCTTCATATGAAGGTCATCCGAGCATTCAGAGTGGCTATCGTGAACATCCCGCTTACCAATTGATCAACGAGTCAACCCGGAAAGCTTGGGGGAGGGATCTCGTCAAACTATGCAAAGTGCGTGCATCCGAGGCTGCCGAGGAAGTAGAATCGCTGCTGCGCAAGTTGGGTCGACGAAACATTGATGGAAACGATATCATCCAGATTGAGTTTCTATTTACGCTGCTTCTTGGCTGGGGTGAACTAGAAAAGGCTCAGGAAATTTACGACGAATCTGAAGCTTGGGAGTTCGTTGGTAATCATAACCAACGCCAACTTGAAATACGGTTGAAAATGCTCAGAGGTCTCAAGATTGCAACCCCCAGAAATGAAGTTCACCAGCAACTAGTGAAGCATTTCAGCAAAGCATTGAAGTTGAAAGCGGCTGAACAACCAAAGGGTTGGCAAGAATGGATCACACCTGAAAAAGACGCAGGTTACTCTACCAGCCAGCGGCACGCCATCATGGCGCAGCGAATCATCAAAAAACAACAGCTTGATGTCTCGGATTTGAGCATCTGGTTTCTTAAGCCAGGGTTCTGGGCAGAGCACGATGGGAAAGTCGAGCCAGAGCGTCTTCGTGTTGCTTTGAAGACAGTTCTGGATTCACGCCTGACAGAGAAAGACAAGTCATTTGCGATTATTGGCCTGATCCATTACGGTATGACGATCCCACAAGCTCTTCCTGTCATCGAGAATGAACTCGCAAATTGGGTTCGTCTGAACCTCGGAAAAGGGAGTAACGCCGCGACGGCATGCTTGACCTTGGCCCGGCATGCTGTCGGTCACGCTCTTCCCAAGGGGGAGCCCTCCGAAGATCTCATTAATTTGGGGCAAGATGGAAGCACTCTGCGCAAATTAGGGCGCTCCTCCTACCTGTCACTTTTACTTCGCTCAAGCGACCAAAAGAAACTTTCCGTGTTTTTGGATTATCTGCCGTCTTCAGCCCTCCTCGAAGATGAATTGCTCTTCAGGTATTACTCATCACTGAGGCTGCTCGGCGATGATGCGTTGCTGAAGTTGCTCGATCCTTATATTGCTGAGCTTATAGAGAAACAGGTGATGGATGCTTGGCGAGCTCCAGAGGTTGAATCCTTTATCAGAACCTGCCGATTTGCCATTGAGGCAAAGCATCAAGATTTACTCACTGAGGTTTGGATGCACCATGTAATTAGCTCCTTGCATTCCGAAGACAAGCCAATGGCAAAGCTCATGCTTGCGGTCGTAAACCAGCAGTGGGGCGAGGTTCTGGATTTGACAGAATCGACGCTCAAAGATGAGCGCAATGCAGAAAACCAAGCTTGTTTGCATTACTATCGAGCTCAAGCATTATTGGAACAAGGAAGGCTAGAGGAAGCAAAGCAAAGCCTTGGCAAAGCATCTGCAATCAATCCTATAAGCTCAGCCTATTCCTATATGGCCACCCTCCAATGCTCGAGCCTGCATGCTAATACCACTCCGTAAAACAGACGAGACGATTGATCGTTGTTGAGGTATTTGGAAGAGCACTGCGTGATCCATGAGAGTTCCGGATGAATGACTCCTTTGGCTGTGTTTCTCCTTAGTCATGGTGCCCGCACCATTCCTTCGTCGCGCCTTGCCAAAGAACTCATTCCTCTCGGCTATCGTCCCGTCTGTTTTCTACTTGGTATAAGCAGTCAGCCGTCGAAGCTGAAGAAAAGAGCGATTCCCACTCGAAATAACGCACGCTCCGATGAGCCTCCCTCTATAGGAGCGAAACTCTGGGGACAGCAGTGGAGGTTTTCGCTTGCAGGGCGGGGGAGTTTAGCTATTTTTCGCCGCGCGCACGGCAGGTCGCCGACCTCACGTGATCTTCCAGCGCTAAGAAATATACGTAATCACCATGGCTACCAAAGAACACACCCATTCGTTCCAAGCAGAAGTTCGTCAACTGCTCGATATCGTCATTCACTCGATCTACACGGATAAGGAAATCTTTGTTCGTGAACTTGTCTCCAATGCGTCAGACGCCCTTGAAAAAATGCGCCTGAAGCAACTCACGGAGAAAGACGTTTTCGAATCCGAGCGAGAGTTGCAGATTGAAATCACCACCGATGAAGAAGCCAAAACCCTGACCATCACGGATAGTGGTATCGGCATGAATCACGAGGAACTGGTCGAAAACCTGGGAACCATCGCACACTCAGGAACCAAGGCGTTTCTTGAAAAAATGAAAGAGCAGGGGGACTCCAACGCCGATGTGATCGGTCAGTTCGGAGTTGGTTTTTACTCAGCATTCATGGCCGCCGATAAGGTTGATGTTATTTCCCGCTCATGGGAAAAAGACAGTGAAGGGCATGTTTGGAGCAGTGACGGTGCCAGCGGATATGATATTGAGTCAACGGATGAAGCCTCCCGGGGGTGCCGTATTGTGATTCATCTCAAGGAGGGCATGGAAGAATTTGCCACCGAGGCGAGAATCAAAGGCATTCTCGAAAAATACTCCAATTTTGTATCATTCCCTATTCAACTCAACGGCGAGCACATCAACAAGGTGGAAGCTCTCTGGATGAAGAGTAAAAAGGAAATCACCGAAGAGCAATACAATGAGTTTTACAAGTTCACAGCGCATGCCTTTGATGATCCTCGCTACATCATGCACTTCAGTGCGGACGCACCGCTATCCATCAATGCGCTCCTGTTCACACCCAATGAAAATACCGAGCAGTTTGGGATGGGGCAAATGGAGCCTGGTGTGGCACTTTACTGCCGCAAGGTCCTAATCGATGCCAAACCGGACAAGTTACTCCCTGAGTGGCTTCGCTTCTTGCGCGGTGTAATCGACAGCGAAGATCTGCCGCTCAGCATTTCCCGCGAATCCATGCAGGACAGTGCCTTGGTGCAAAAACTCAACGGCTTGATCACCAAGCGTTATTTGAAGTTCCTTGAGCGCGAGGCGAAAAACGAGCCCGAGAAATACGCCGAGTTTTATCAGAAATTCGGTCGATTCCTCAAAGAAGGCATCGCGACCAGCTTTGAACACCAAGAACAACTGGCAGGCCTGCTTCGTTTTGAAAGCTCGATGACGGATGCCGGTAAAACCAGCAGTTTTGCTGAATACGTTGACCGGGCCAAGGAAGAGCAGGAAAACATTTACTTCCTTACAGGCTTGTCCCGTGAGGCAATCGAGAGCGGTCCTTATCTTGAAGCGTTCAAGGCTCGTGGGCTCGAGGTCTGTTACTTTACCGAACCTGTGGATCAATACGTGATGGATGCCTTGCCCGAGTTTAAAGGGAAGAAGCTCGTTTCCGCTGACCGTGGCGAAATTGAACTCGATGACATCGCAACCGAGGGCACCGAGTTGGGCAAAAAAGAAAGCGAGAAGCTCATCAAATTCCTCGAAGAAGAACTCTCGGAGCGCATTGCCAAGGTGGAGTCCTCCGGCCGATTGGTTGATAGTCCCGTCGCCGCATTAACGCCCAAAGATGCTCCGAATGCCCAGATGCGCGCCATTATGGCATCCATGGGGCAGGAAGTCCCAATGACCAAAACGTCCTTGGAAATCAACCCGCGCCATGAGGTTATTCACGGATTGGCTCGATTGGTGGATACAGATAAGGAAACCGCCCAGTTGGTCGCTCAGCAACTTACAGACAATGCCTTGTTGGCTGCAGGATTGCTAGAAAATCCACATCAGATGACCTCTCGGATCAACCAACTGCTAGAAAAGGTCGTTCATTAATACCTCATCGTTGGGCCGAGGTTTTTTAAATCCCCGCGAACCCTCGGAATAAGCCCCGTTACTTCAGCGTCCGCATTTCTTAAATGGAATGCGGACGCTCTTGTTTACGCACAGACTACGGTATCAGTCAGTTTGACACGGGAGTAGGGGCCTTGTATTCTCAGGACTATGCCCTTCATTCATACTGTTTCCGAATCGGAAGCTTCTGGACCCGTAAAGCAGGTCTACGAGACATCCATTGCATCCTTTGGCCGGATCGCCAATATTGTGCGTCTTCTCAGCCCGGATTCTGCGGTGATCCAGAGTTCGATGTCGCTCTACGCGAGCCTAATGAAGCGAGAGAATGCACTCAGTGCAGAGCGGCGCGAAATGCTTGCCACCATCGTTAGTCATGCCAATGACTGTTACTATGGAACACTTTTACACGCTGAGGATTTCCGCCAGGTGTCCGAATACACTGAAGCTGCAGAAATCGCCGAGCAGCTCATTTACGATTATCGGCAGGCAATGATCAGTGATGCAGACCGGGCTCTTTGCGACTACGCGATCAAGCTCACCCTGAAACCTGGTGACATGTCCGCATTCGATGTCGAGCATTTGCGACAACATGGGTTTAGCGATGATGCGATCAATATAGCGGCTCAGGTGGTTTCGTATTTTAATTACCTCAACCGAATTGCAGATGGTCTCGGTGTCGAGCCCGAACCGGAAATGGCTCCATCCGAAGAAACCTGGCGTGCTCTCAAAACCAACGAATATGGACTCTAGGGATTCCTGAACGTCTCAAACACCATAGAAGCTCTCCCCATGACTTATTTATAACTTCGCACAATGTATGTAATGCGTGGAGCATTAAAAAATGTGTTGACTGTATCACAATAAGGGGCTTAGTCTACATCCGAATTTACGGCGTAAGCAGTTAATTCAATTTAAGACTACAAAGTCCCCGTCCCCAGGTGGTGCTGAGCGGGGCGTNATGGGCTTCTTTACTTGAATATATGACTTGGCATTCTGCGCGGGTTAAGTTACGGCGGAGGCAGCCAAGGGAGCATTTTTATGACCCCGAAACAGCGACTCTAAAGCTGAAAACCGAATAGGTGTATTTCGTTAGAGGGGTGGTGTAACTCATTGAAACTCAATGGTCAACACACTGTATGTAATGCGTGGAGCATTAAAAAATGTGTTGACTGTATCACAATAAGGGGCTTAGTCTACATCCGAATTTACGGCGTAAGCAGTTAATTCAATTTAAGACTACAAAGTCCCCGTCCCCAGGTGGTGCTGAGCGGGGCGTTCTTTTGCCTGTGATTCCCTTTGATCCAGATTATTTTGCATTCTTGTGGTTCCTGGGCTCTGGGTTCCTCCTTTTTATTTCTGCAGTTGATAAAATTGCAAATAAGCAATTCAAGGCTTTTAAAGGTTTTAAGTTTTGGGCGGCTCCTGTTTTTATTGCGCTTATTTTGTCTGTCTCCGTTGGTATATTTCTTGGTCTTATTCAAGATTTAGCTGTTTAATCTGCGCATATTTTCTGCGCAAATTCCGCATATTTTGCTAAATTGCGGTGAATTATGTTAATCTCATTCGTTTTTTGTTGACGAATTATGGATTTTTGTGGTTTTGATCGTCTAACGCTTTACCGAGCGTTTCAGACTCACCATCTGATTTCGAAGTCTTAAATTATTAACTCAATGCAATTACTATTGCCCTTTATGGCCGTAATGTTTGATCTATCGATATTTGATTTGATAGATGATTCTGACCTGGCAGCAACACAACCGCGTTTTTCGTGCGCGGTTCGGGCAAATGATTTGCAAATGCCCTTGCCGTTGTCGTGGTAGCTTATTCTGTTAAATCCAGATCACAAAATTCATCCGAGTCATCTGCTGATGGTGTCGAGGTGAAATACGCTGCATACCCTAACTGGTTCACGTCTTACGGTGTTTACTTAAAGCAAAAATTGCTTATGGCCGAGGGTTTCCCCATGCCCTCGGGCTGGATGATGGTCACATTAACCGTTAATCCAGATTGGTTTGAAGATGAGTGCGACGCTTACAAATATTTAAAGCCCAAAGTCACTCGTTATATGAAACAAGTAGCTGAAAAGCTCTATGAATGGGGATATTTTGAAGAGGCTCGCCACTGTGTCAACTGGTGGAAATTTGAGTTTCAAGCTAACGGCTGGCCACATTGGCACGTTTTCACAAACCTGACTAAGCGTGTTTCTGAAGAACAATTAAAAGAATTGTGTGGCATGTGGAAATGGGGTCGCGTCGAATATAAGCATTGTGATCAGCATGGACACTACGCTTTTAAATATGCTTTCAAGGCTCCGCTGAAAAAATACAACAGCGACAACCTAAAAAACGCAGTTCCTGAATGGTTTCTTAATTATTATGAAATCAAAGACGGAAAACCTGAAGCATTCGATCGCGTGCGTTTTTTTCAGCGGAGCCGTAATTTCTTAGCCAATTTTTCTGATTGGTTAGTTTCTCAAGGGAAAGAGCCGCATGATTACAAAGTCATGCAGCCGCGCAAAAAAGACAAGCCTAAGTCTTGTCACTTCCCCCGCCCTGTCTGGATGGTGCTTGATGAGAAAATGAAGAAAGTCCAGGTCATTGCTCGGAATGAGCATGGCGATTATCTCAAATCTAAAACAATTCATTTAAATGATGCGTTTCATACTTTTGAGCATTTCTTAACGCAAGGGACACTAAATGGTGACGTGGTTAGCATTAAGCCAAACCATTACTTTTTAGAAAAGATTCCCGCGGGATTTGCTCAACTCTCCGACAAACATAAACTAAAACAGATATGTCAAAACAACAAAATGACGATGACAAGGGCCAAGCAGCTTCGGCAGCTGGCGTTCCGCAAATTGGCGCAGATTTCGGCCTACGCTTCAAAGGAATAATTACAGCGGTAGCACCTCCGAAAGATTGGACCGAGTTTGGAAACTCCTCCAATGTTCTCGGAATGCAGACCGCTTTGCAGGTTTCAGATGGTATCAATGGTTATACCTATTCTTTGAAAACCGAAAAAGGTCAACAGCATCCAGAGCTTGCAATGTTTCAACACATTGAAATCAAAAATGCTGGTTTGACTACCGAAAAAGGAATGCGCCGCCTTACTGGTGAATATGTTCCTGGTTAATTTTCATAAACTCTAATTTTTTACGCTGTTATATGAATATTATCATGGTTGAGGAAATCCGGATCGGGATGCTTGGGCGCGTCAGCGCCCAAGCGCCCGAAACGGTTTTCCTTTCCTTGTTTAATACTAAATGTAACTCGTCAAGGTTTCGCGGGGTGGCCGTTCACACCATCGCAAAGGTGGCTTGTCGATAACTCGGCAGGTCACCCAATCACTTTCAAATAAAGATGACTCCTGAGGCAGTAACATATGTGAACATGGATTATGTTCTTCTGGTCATGTGGAAACTTATGGCTCTTTGGGCTGTATTTCGCGCTCCGTCGATTCTCACGGCCTTTGCTAAGGCGTCATCATAAACAATCTAGGCTAACTCCCCTCGCCTTTCTCTGCATCAATGAACAGAAGTATTAAGGACTTGCTGCAATGCTACAGAGATAAAGAGGGGTTCAACAACAACGCAAAACAAAGTATGAAAAATACATTGAAAAAAGCTGGTGCCGTTCTCGGCGTGTCTGCCCTTACTGTTCTCCCTGCTGCTGCTCAAACTGATGCTGGCACTTTGATTACAGCTGAACTCACCAAGGTCTCTACGGCTGCCCCTGCTGTCATCACTGCTGGTTTGGTCATCTTTGGTTTGATCTTCGGAGTTCGCAAGCTCAAGAGCATCGGCCGCGCTGCAAGCTAATTGCTGCGCATAATCAAGGGGGGCGGACGGGCTCCCCTTTTTTCGTTATGACCCAGACAGAATATTACACCGAATCTTTAGAGCGTTTTAACTCAATCCAAGAATGCGCACATTTACAAATTGCTATCTTGCTTGCATTGCTTTTCTGCTTTGCCTTGGATCGGCTTCTACCTCGTTAGCGGTTGAGGGTTTCCAAATTAACCAATCAACTTCGATAGCGGCAAGAGGTCCAGTCACTTGGACTTTGGACAATACAGGCAGCACTAAAAAGCTTGCCATTTGGGTTAAGCATTCAAACGGAGCTTATTACAACCAAGGATATGCTTTGCCTGGTGAAACTGCATCTGGCTCTATAGCTTTGAGCTTTGGCGGTTCCGTTGATTCTCCTGCGCCTACTGGGTCTATCGTTGGTGTTTCTGCATATGTGGAAATTGTTATTTCCACAAATACCGCTATCAAGCCTCCTTATGCTCAGCTTGGTTCTTATGCTCTGCCAACGGTCCAGACTTTGACTTATACATATGATCCAGCAATACAAAGCCAAGTTCGGTTTGTTGATCTCGGTTCTTTTGGTGATTTTTCAGCAAGTTATTTGAATGATTCAGATTTCGAGGGTTCTTTTACTCCTGTCGAAATTGATCCAGAACCAGAGGAACCAGATGCGGAATTTTTCGCTTTAGGTCTTGAGGATTCATTAGACCAGGCTGATCCAGCCGACACGATCCAAATGCTTATCGAGGCCGCAGGGGTCGAAGGCTCTGGAATTACTAAAGAGGCATTGATTGGCGAGGTTCAAGCATTAGGTGCAAATCCTGCTATTGCTCTTGAGGGGGTTGAATTAGCCAACGGTGATAAAATTACTTTTTCAGTCGATGGTGCGACTATTGAGGGCACTATTGTTCAAGGTGCTGACGGTTCTTTACTTTGGACAGAATCAGGCACTCAAATTGTTGATACGTCCACACATACGGAGCTTGTGCGTAATGCAGACGGCTCTTACAGCGTCAAACAGGTTTCAAACGTTACAACTTCTAAAACGAATGATAATGGGTCAACTACGGTTTCCACTAGCAAGATAAACAAGGAAACAGGCAAAACAGAAACAAAGGGAACAGGGACAGCGCAGGAGGGCGAAGGGCGCACCGGTATGAGTTCAGCGGAAGAAATAGCAGGAGCTAAAGCGGAAGCAGAAGCGGGCGCCGCAGAAGGCCAAGCAGAAGGCCAAGCGGCTTTTGATGAAGTCTCACAAGAGGCTAGTGATTCTATGGCCGAAGCTTCTGAAAAGCTTCAAGGCGCAACTGATGGCCTCAAGGGTAAAATGTCTTCTTATCGTCCATTTGACGGCGTGGCCTTTGGCCAGCAGAATTCATATTCTGTTTCATTTCCCCTGGGGGATTATTCTGCACCTATCACGTTGCCTCTAGATCATCCGTCAGTGTCTCTTATTCGTGCTGTTGAGTTGTTTATTGTCAGCCTTTTCGGGGTTCGTTTCTTCTTCAAGATTTTGATTGTATAATATGAATGCTCTAGGAATTTTCACTGCTTGGATTTTTGGCAACAAAACCATTAAAAACAGCGTTTTTAATAAGCTCGGCATTACTGCTATTTTTGCCGCTATTACTGGATTTATTACTTGGATTACCGATTTGGTTGTCTCTGGCATGGATCAAATAACCATCTGGATTCAACAACTAACCGAAGCTAATTGGCCTTCTCTCGATGTGTCTGGTTTGTCTGAGGTTGGAGGCATCGCCAACACTATTTTTCCGATTACTGAAACGATTACAATTTTTGGTTCCCTTTATGCTTTGTGGGGCATCGTTCTTTTGATTCGCTGGGTTAAATCTTTCGTGCCAACCATTGCTAACTAATGATCCAGATTCTTACAGGTAAGATCGGAGCGGGCAAAACTTTGCATGCTGTTGAGTTCATTTATGAGGCTTTGATTGAGGGGCGAACTATTGCAACCAATATCGAGCTTGTTTATGACAAGCTTGCTTATCTGGCTCTAAAGGAAAAAGGCGTTTTGATTCGTGAGGATCAAATAATTCATCTTGATTTGAATGCCGATCCGAATTGGCATCAGTCAATCCCCTGGGGAATTGTCGGCAAAACGGTTTTAGTCGTTCTCGATGAAATCCATTTGTTTTTTAATAGTCGGGACTATGCAAAGACAGACAAGAATCATAGGTCAATGCTTTCTTTCCTTAGCCAATCCCGAAAGGCTTGTGTGGATGTTCTTTTTGTTGCCCAAGTAGCTTCACAAGTTGAGAAGCAATTTCGGAACCAGGCTAAAAATGAAATTTACATAAATGACTTTGGCAATTTTCACCTTCCTTTGGTTGGCCGTGTTCCTTTGCGTCAAAATATTCTTACAACTAAGGATTTAGACACTGGAATGAAAATGCGCGTTCAGAAGCGTGATTACCCTAAGAAATTTTTTGGAGCATATAATACATATGCCTTTTTGGATGACGATATGCAGTTGGCATCATCTAAGAGTGAACGGTTGGAACCTTACAAGCTACACAAGCCGAAAGGATCCGAAAAAAGACAACTGTTACAAAAATTGAACGGAAATGAGATTTTGGATAATACTAATGGTAGTGCTAGGCGGCACCACTTTTGGCCTTTGGAAATTGCTTGGAAATTTTGGAGGCTCCGACGAGCCGAAAGAAAAGAGACCAACGGAGCAAACGACACATCAGCCGACAAAGAAACAAACCAAGCAGACAACGGCTTACAGTCATACGGATAAGCAACCTTTGCTTGAGCTTCCTGTTGCTCGTAATTCTGTAAGGTTCAAACATCGGCCTGTGCCTGACTTGGAGCAGCTCCGCTTGTTAACTCATGCGCCAGTTGCCAAGGAAAAAGACGCGCCAGAGCGGCGGCCTGTCGTAGCTATTCCGGATCAGTCCACTAATACGGTTTTACTTTATGGCGATATGATCGAAGTCCAGCGGTTAGCGGAGGCTTTAAAATCAATGGATCAGGTCATTTCCACTTGTCATATGAAAACTTGGGTTGTTTGGGTTCGTGGAGATAAAAGGACAAGCTTTGATCTGGTTGCCAATATTGTTGCTGATTCTGACGATGTATTATTGGCTTCTCTTGGTGGTGGCATTTTCACTTCATTTTTACAGGTCGACAAATTGCAAATTGCTCTCGAACTGGCTTGCCAGAGTGGACAGATGGAAATTGTGGATCAGCCTTATTTGCAATTAGTCCAGGCTCAAGAGTCATTGATAACCACGGGGGAAGAAATTGCGATTCCTTCAACCACTTCAAATCAAGGTGTAACAGAAACAAGCGTTGAGTTTAAGACTGTTGGCTTGTCTTTGGCTGTTACTCCTTGGTTTCTTGACCAACAGCGCGTGAGGCTTGCTGTAATGCAGGAAAATGGAGTTGTAGGCAACTACCGCAAGATTGACGGCGTGGAGATTCCAGAAGTATTCAAGCAGACGCTGAAAACGTCCGTAGAGCTTCGCTTAGGTCAAACGATGGTTCTAGGCGGTGTCGAGACTGCCAAGCGTGAACAGGGCAAAGGATGGCTTTATAAAAAGGATCATAGACAGGTAGGTCATTTGTATGTGGTCGCATCTGTATTTGAAACAATTCCAAAGGCCCAAGTTGTCAGTGATTTACAGCCAGATTTTCCCCTTGTGCCGGGCACTCCTAGCAAATCGGGGCAAGAATTCTTCGACGGTAACGCTTGCTTGCCGTCTTGGAATTGTCCGAAAAAGCAAGTTATTCCAATTAACCCTAAATCCCAAAAATGAATAAACTGCTTCTTTCTTCCTTTTCCTTTTTCTTAGGTTGTGCCGTTTGCTGGGTGTTTAAGCCTTTGTATCGCATCGAGGTCAAGTGCTCTGGCTGCGGTGCCTGGTCTAAGAAAGAATTTGAGAGGGAGAAATTTTTAGCAGAACACAACCGAAGAAAATGAAAAAGCAATATTCAACTTATACTGTCGTTGGTCATTTTTCAGATGACTCTAGAGATGAAATCAAAGTCATGGCAATTTGCCGACTTCATGCAGCCGTTCAAGGTCGTGCCCTTTTGCAGTTGTTGAATGAGTCTGGCCTGACTCTTGTTTTCACTGAAGTACGTTAAAATTTAACATACAAAAAAAGCGGAAGTTAAATTGCTAACTTCCGCTTTTTTTTACTAAACCTTTTCTAGTCTTGTTCTATTGTCTCCCCAATCTGGGTAATAGATTTTTCCTCCGTCTTCGTCTGAACTGAAAAACGTTAATGCTAAGTCTAGTTCTTTAGTCCAAAGGATTTCAAAACTTCCAATGGCATCCCATTTCATGCCATATCTTCGGCAACTCATTCTTTCGTGTCCTCCTATTTTTAATTTTGTATTTAATGGGTATGCAACGAGTTTTGAACCGTCTGCAGCTTTGAAAATGCTGCCTGCTCTAAATGTAACCCCTTTGTTTATATTCACTTTTCCTGGCATTTGTTGGTTGCGATTTCTAGAAACTCCTTGATTGAGTGTTCTAGGGTGTCGTTGGGGTGTAGCTCGATAGTTTTTGCTATCCACCCGACAAGGTGGTGTGTGTCGTTTTCGTTAAGTTCTCGGACTGTCTGGGCAATATCTGAGTTTTTCATGATATAATTGTTTTAGGTTTTGAGTGACGCAACCTAGGCCATTTATGGCCGTGGGTGGCGCGCGCAAAACCGTAACGACTACGATAATAGAGGGTGCGAAGGTTCTGGCCTGTCCAGATAGGCCAGCGTTTTCCTTGAAAACGTGCAGGTGGTAAAATTCGGGAGTTTTCGCCGCTGACTACGAAAAACAAACAGGTTCGCCAGCTTCATCCCTCCGAAGCGAAAAGTCCCGAATTTTAATCTGGATGGGACAGGTTCTCGCTGTCGCCGTTCAATGCCTATTGTGTGTAGGTCTTCGCTTGCGTGGATCTAGGAAGAAGGTTGTTTTTCAGGCAATGCCAATTCTAAGGCGAACGTAAAGCACACCGGCCGCGATGTGCCAGTTGCATCAATTTATAACTTTCAATCCTGTAAACCAGTCAAAAAACCTGGCCAGTCAGCTACTAGCGGTCGGGTGCTGCGACTTGTTCGACCACATTTTTGCTAGACAGATATGCGCCCCGTTAACCACCACTCGTAGAAAACCTCCAAAGAAGGGGCGACCCAAGATCTACTATCGTCTTCGTGATTCCACACAAAAATATCATCTCGGCTCTTACCGTTTCGAAGTGTAGGGAATGCAAATTGATCACCGTTGCCAGCGTCACCAAAGAAAATCAAATGGTCAAATGGCATATATAAATCTTCAAAATCATCTGATCTTCGAAAACCAAGATTATCCTCTTTGATTCGCTCAATGTCCCACATAAGTCCTAATCCATATTCCCCTATTATGCCATTAGTCTCAGATAGCAATGATCTCAGAGCTTCAGGACAGTGAATATCCAAATCACGTTCGAGTTGATCTATCTTTTCATCAGAAACAGGCTCCGAGAATATAAGATCGGAGCTTAATGTTTGAAGGTGTTTTATTAGCATATTTTTTTGTCGAACGTAAAGTTCACCCGTGGCGATGAAACCGCGGATAAACGGTTAATGTTTCAATTTTAATTAATGGTCACAAAACCTGACACAGTAGCTACTAGCCATCGGGTGCAACGACTTGTTATGCCCATTATTTTTCAGGGGTTAACCGTCATTATTCCTCCAAATTTTTCCCTCAATCTCAATTTTCACTTCCTTGGCTTTGGGTTTATATAACTTCACTGTTCCAATTATTGAATGCATTATTATGGTATCAAAACTAGGACCTCCGCTGAAATAGGGCTTAGCACCTTTAGAAAACATAACTGTTACAATGTTCTCGGAAACCCTAACTCCTCTATAATAGTATATAAGATCTTTGTATTTTTTTCGCCCGCCTATAAAATTCTGTTCAGCACCTTTATCTGCCGCTTGATCTGCAAGAGTGAACAATGCAGGTAAAATTGCTTCAAGAGTTTTAAATTCACCCGGTATTGTCGTTTCAACCGGACGAAAAGCGTTAGTAAGAACAACTTTGCTGTCTGCTGAAACAATTGCAGTTAATATTGCCGAGCTTAAAAGTAATATCATTAGTAGTTTCATATTTTTTTGCATAACGTAAAGTTCACCGGCGGCGATGGAAGCCTAGATGAACGGTTAATATTTTCAATCGTGTAGAACAGCTGCGAAATCTGGCTTCGTAGCTACTAGCCGTCGGGTGCAACGTCTTGTTCTGCCTTTTTGTTTTTGAGTGATTTCACCTCTTCTCGAATCTCAACATGTTCCGAATTATAAAAGGTAGTTACCAGAGTATCCTCGTCAGACATACTCACTTGCATCACATCTTGATGGGAAATCATATCTTCAATATCATCGCTAACAGGAACCCTCATCAATAGATACGATTTATCTTCTTCCATTATCGTGGCAAAAGAAAAACCGATTCGTGGTTGATCTATTGTGAAAACAATCTCCTCAGGATCACCCTTCCGAAAGGGGGTTATGTAAACCACTACGCTTTCATCAGGTCTTATCTCATATCGCCCAATCAAGTTCGCAGGTTCGTGATTCGTCGAATAATGCGCTACCCAACCGCCATGAAACCGAATGTAATCAGTTCCATCACATGCACACTGAATCAGCTTACCTGCCGAATATACACCTTCAACTTTACCCGGTAGGCTCAAGCCACCAACTACCGCTACTAATACTATCACTATAACCAAAGCGGTTTTTATGACGAATACACGACGCTTAGATTTCATTTTTTGCAGAACGTAAAGCACACCGGCAGCGATCAGGCGCCGACATACGAATTAAAGATACAATGTCGTAAAAAGGTTTGCCGTCGCAAACTCGACAGCTACTAGCTGTCGGGTGCTGCGACTTGTTCGACGATTTTTTTATGCGGATGCTTTAAAGCAATCTTCGCCAGCGCCTCAGAATACTTATACATAGCTAAAGGGTCCTGAGCATCTATGTGATACTCGCCTTGAGCAGGAGACCCATCCATCGGGGTCTTGTAATAGAAAATGTAGTATAATTCCCCTTCATACTTGGAGCCTTCTTTAAATCCTCCATCACCTACACGGTGAAATGATATTTTGTCACCAACGTTCTTCGTCCCTTTAACCACGCCAACAATAGTTGCCTTGATATCTAATTTAGACTTCCAGTTATTCCATTTACCATTCTTAGCGTCATAAATCGATATCAAGTAACATTCAGATGTCTGAACATGGAGAGTCTCATGAAAGGCTTTATGCCACTCATTAGTCACATTGTCTCCATCAATTTTGCCGCCAGAGCAAATCGAGGAAGTTACAACCAATAGACAGAAGCTAAAGATTCTCATTTTTTGTCGAACGTAAAGCACACCGGCCACGATGAACCAGATGCGCAAGTTTATAACTTTCAATCGTGTAAACCAGCCCAAAAACCTGGCCAGTTAGCTGCTAGTGGTCGGGTGCTGCGACTTGTTCGCTTTGTTGTTTTTAATCGTCTAATGCGCACTCTTCAATCGACACTAGAAAATCGTTAAATGTACGAAGAAGCCCCTCATAAAATGAATCTGCATAGTACAGAACATTAGAACAATGAATCATACAATACTGGTATACTCCCGGGTCAGCCCCAACATAAAGATTATGGGTTCCAGCACTTTCATCATCTCCCACCATTAGTAGATCCCAAAGTTTCACTCCATTCAAATCCATAGATTCATCAGTAAATCTCTCAGGGTTAGAATTATCAGAGCCTCTCGAAATCCATAAAGATCTATGCTCTTCTATATCAGCCCATCTATCTCCCGCGAAATAACTTCCTGAGACATGGTAAATCGGAACAGAACAATCATCTATGAGGTCTTTTGGTGCCTTAATACGTAGATCGCCGCTGGGAGATCCCCCCCACCCTATGCATCGATAAAACTCCTTAAACTGCGCAGGAAGCTGTATCTGCAGCGCAGATTCAATGCTAGCAACTTCGTCTTCAGTCGCAGGGGTGAATGGATTCCAGAAATCATTTTCTATTTCCCTTCCTTTTGCGCGAACCTGATCAAGTGTTATAGCGTCTTTCATTATTTAGCGAACGTAAAGTTCACCGGCCGCGATGAAAGCGTCGATAAACAGTTAAAGTTTCAATTTTGTAGAACTGCCGAAAAACTTGGCCCGGCAGCTACTAGCGGTCGGGTGCAACGTCTTGTTCGACACGTCTTTTGAATTGCTTAGCTAAGAGAATCCAGTTATTATACGAGTTTATATACTGGTTACCACAAAAATCAGTCACCCCCTTGGATTTCGACCAGCTAGTCTCAGGGTTATACCCACAAGCCCTCATATGGTTAAGAAATTCCTTAGGCAACGGGACATCATGCACCTCCACATAATGATGCAATCCTTCAGGCCAAATCCAAAAACCATCATATATATCTGCTGATCCCATAAGCGTGGTATCTATTCCACAATCAAATCGACATTCTGAGTGTCCCCAGCACCCGAACAATGTCCTACCTGATCTCAAATATTGGATAACTCGTATTTTTTCATCGTGGTTCCAATCAAATGGGACCAATTGCCTAGGGTCAGGTAGTTCTGGCTCATCTTTCGAATACCAGAAACCTACTTTTTGTAATGGAATATCAACATCTTTGTCACAAACACGTCCTCCAACACAACGCCTGCATACTCCCCCGCATAGATCAGCAGTGGACTTCATAAACTCTACTCCACAATTTGGGCATATAACCATTGGTTCACTCATAATTTTTTGTCGAACAGTATTAGATTGTTGGGGTTTAGGTTCCGAATTGTCTTAATCCGATCATTATTTGAGAGAATACTCAAGCTTAAAGCTTATGCGCTTGTATACATGTAGTAAACATAACTTAATAAGTTGAATGTTATACTCTTCGGGATATGCAAATTTCAGGTCAACTTACTACTGATATATTCAATATCATGTTATCTTTAGTATGTTGACCTAGTCTTTTTCCTCTTCGAGTTTTACAGCCTTGTTCTTCATGACACACACCTCCCCCTATCGCATAGCCTGAGCATATATTTGTTTCAAGTCTCTTGACTGTTTGGAGCTGTTGGGGAATTTTGCGTTCGTATGAGTAAGACTAGTGACAACCACGAAGCAGCGGCCTTTGACTTGTTCAACAGGCAGCAAGGTGGAGTCGTCCCCCCTACCCTCGCCGCGCACTACCTTAAAATTTCGATTCAGGGCGTTTATAATGCAGGATCGAGGGGGAGGCTTGATTTTGTCAAGTGGCGCGGCACCAGGTATTATGGATGGGCTTCTTTACTTGAATATATGACTTGGCATTCTGCGCGGGTTAAGTTACGGCGGAGGCAGCCAAGGGAGCATTTTTATGACCCCGAAACAGCGACTCTAAAGCTGAAAACCGAATAGGTGTATTTCGTTAGAGGGGTGGTGTAACTCATTGAAACTCAATGGTCAACACACTGTATGTAATGCGTGGTTGTTTGTTTGTGCGGTTTGGCTTGCACTGCCTCTGTCATCCCTGCTGTCCCTTGAACAACAATCCACTTTCACGCCTGTCATCCATTTGGGGGTTCTACAACATTCATGTCCGTTCCATGAATCTCTCATTATTGGGTTATAGGAATCGCCATCTGTAGCCATGTATGACTTTGTATGGCGCTTTTGATCGGCCTTGATCCGCTTGCCCGTTGTCGCATTGCGTAAGATCCGGAATAAACCTTAACGGTTGACCCTCACAAGGTTTAGGATGTAGATTGTTTCAGGCCGTTATGTTTCGTAGATGTTCAGCAGTGTTTTTACTGATGGTGATGACTTTGTTCATTACCCTGCAGCACCCTGTCTTGGGTTATTGCTACTGTCTGAACACCTACTTCACCGGATCCTGCACCTGTCAGGCGGTCAAGCAAGTGACACGGGCAGCTGCAAATGATGCCGATTCAGCCATGGAACAAGCCCCAGCGTCCGGCTGTTTGAGCTGTTGCTCGGGTTCTGAAAACAAATCCAGTCTGACAACATCGGATCCGGAAGCTGTGGTCACATCCCAATCCGCCGCACCTCTAGAACCCTGTGACGATTGTGTCGAATCTTTGGTTGTCGACGTTGGTTACTACATTTGGAATGCATCCGGAAAGGTTCCCGCAGAGCACCAAATCCAACCAGAAGGCCCCAATCCCTTTCATTTCATCACCCTTTCGTTCCAACAACGGCCGCAGTTTGTGCCGCATGGTCTACGGGCTATACCTCCTCCCGAAAGACCTCTCATTGCATCTAGCGTGCCTCTTTTTATAGATCAATGCGTCTTCAGGCTTTGATCCCCGTGCTGCTTGAACCAGCTAGGACCACCGTACCATGCTTCGATGCGCTCTAGCGCATCCGTGCGGCATGCTCCCTGTAGGTATGGCGTATTGCATTCGTTCCGTATGGCTTTCCAATGTCGGAACCAATGCGAAATAAGGCCCCATAATCTGAGGATTACGAACATGGCCATGGTCAATGCTAGGATGTGGTTCGGTTTTCTACCAACTGCCAGCATTCACAGCTTAATCGCAGTCATTGAAGGGATCGGATACAATCGATTCATGGCTCGTATCAAGCTCTCAGGGTAAAGCTTTTCTCATCAGGCTTGTTCATCTTAAATGTTAGGTAAACTCCCCCATTCTCTCCAAACGTCCCATTCTCCCCCTTTCACACTTTTCTCGGCTGACTTTGTTCAGCTCCATATTCAATCGCCATGTCTCTCAAACAACTTTCCCATTTATCTCAGACTCCGCAGGAGCGTCACCGCTCGTATGCCTGGTTGCTACCTGCGGGACTCATGCTCGGCTTCGTACTGATCTTCGCTCTTATTTTCGGTCAACGGCTGATGCCAGCAACTGAAGTCCAGGTAGCTCCGGTGATCACTCTGCGCTTTAGCTCCGAAACCTCTGATGGCACCTCTGATGGCACCTCTGATGGCACCTCTGAGGTTCCAGAAGCGAAGCATTCTGAAGAAGCAAACAAAGTGACCGTTCGTGGAGACCTGATCTTCCAGGCGTCTGGATGGGTCGAACCCGATCCTTACATCACTTATGTTCCAGCTCTTGTCAACGGAGTGGTCGACACGGTTCATGTCCTGGAAGGCCAGCGAGTCAAAAAAGGTGACTTATTAGCCACGCTCGTTGATGATGACGCACGATTTCACCTGCAGCAAGCGGCACAAAAAATAACAAGTCTCGAAGCCCAGATTGAAGCTCACTGTGTGGGTGCTGAGATTGCGCAGGCTGAAATCGATGCCGCACTCAAAAAAATCGAAGCATTCAAGGCTCTCCAAGCTGATGCCGAGGACAATTTAACCCGGCTGGAAAAACTACCTTTTGAAGCCATCCCCGAACAGCAAGTAGTCCAGGCCCGGTTGGCAGCCATTCGTCAGAAAGCGCTTGTGGCAGAAGCCCAGGCTGTCATCCCTCAACTGAAAGCGAAAATTCGGCAAATCGGCCTGGAACGCAAAGCTATGGAATCTCGACTCGAAGAACTCAAGGTTGAGCGAGATCAGTCCCAATTGGCCTTGGATCGAACCCGGATCCAAAGTCCGATGGACGGTGTGGTTCTTCGCCTGTTTGTTGCTCCCGGTAAAAAGCGAATGCTGAACATGGATGATGCGGACTCGGCCGTGATCGTGTCCCTCTTCGACCCGGTGAAGCTGCAGGCCCGTATTGACGTTCCCTTGAACGAAGCTGCAGCGTTGGATCTTGGGCAGTCCGTTGAGCTCAGTTCGGACCTCTTACCGGATGTTGTTTTTAAAGGAAAAGTTACAAGAATCAATGGGCAGGCCGACATCCAACGAAACACCCTTCAGGCCAAAGTGGAGATAGAGAATCCCGATCAACGCCTTAGACCTGAAATGCTGGTCCGAGCCAAGTTTTTCGCATTCAGATCTAATCACAGCGGCTCAACATCAGTCGAATCCGCTTCCTCATCACGTCTGGCACTCTACGTACCCGAATTAGCCATTTACGATTCCAACCAAGTATGGGTTGTGTCTCAAGAACAATCAGCAGAACCAAGAACTCTCCGCCTAGGAACCGATAAAAAAGATGGATATTTGCGCGTCTTGGACGGACTCAAATCGGGAGAATGGGTCATTCTTCCTCCCTTTGATCAATTAGAGTCGGGTGACCGACTCCAGACGGAAAAAGTCTCCCTCTGAGATTTAACAAACTATTACTACACGCCATTTAAATTACCACGATGATGCCTTCTTTTATTTCCATTCAGCACCTTACCAAATCCTACTCCAAGGGCAAAAATACAGTGACTCCGCTTCAGAATCTCTCACTCGAGGTTCCTCAGGGCGAGTTCCTGGCGCTCATGGGGCCATCAGGATCAGGAAAAACCACACTACTCAACATGATTGCCGGTATCGACTCTCCGAGTTCGGGAGAACTCATTGTCGATGATCGAGACATCTCAAAACTTTCCAGAGCTGAAATCACACGATGGCGGGCAAGCCATGTGGGGTATATTTTTCAGCTCTATCATTTGGTTCCGATTCTATCCGCCTATGAGAATGTCGAACTGCCGTTGCTCCTTACGAAAATGAGCCGAAGCCAGCGCAAGGAGCGTATTTTAGCCGCTCTCGACCTCGTCGGACTGAGTGACCGTGCGAACCATCGTCCATCTGAGCTATCTGGTGGTCAGGAGCAGCGTGTAGCCATCGCCAGGGCGATTGTGCACGATCCAGGGTTGTTAGTTGCCGATGAGCCCACCGGTGATCTGGACCGTGAGTCTGCCGATTCAATCCTCCAGCTTCTCAATACTCTGGCTGATGAGCATGATAAAACCATTGTGATGGTGACCCATGACCCCAAGGCTGCCGCCGCAGCGCACCGGACGCTTCATTTGGAAAAAGGGCAATTGATCGAGCAAGGGGCAGTCTCATCTTCAACCCAAAATGCAGCATCATGAAATTGATCTCTCTGGCATTTAAAAACCTGAGTAGGCATCGACTCCGTTCGTTGCTTACCATCCTAGGGGTCGCTGCGGGTATGTTTCTGTATGCCTCGGTAGAAACCATGCAAGGTTCTCTGGCCAAAGCAACGCAAGTGAGTGCAGACGATACCACCCTGATTGTTTACCGGGAAAACCGTTTTTGCCCTGCCACTTCCCGCCTCCCCGAGCACTACATGAACACCATCCAGGGGCTCGATGGTGTTCGCGAAGTCATCCCTATCCAGATCGCGGTGAATAACTGCGGAGCTTCACTGGATGTGATTACGTTCCGAGGAGTTCCACCAGAAGAGCTTCGACGTTACAATCCTGACATCAAAGTGATTGCCGGATCCTACGATGATTTTCTCGAACGCTCTGATGCCGCATTGATTGGGCAGCATTTCGCCCAACGACGAAACCTGAAACCTGGTGACAAATTTGAAGCCGTGGGGGTGACGGTGCAAATTGCCGGCGTGATTCGTTCAAACTCAGCACAAGACAACAATGTAGCCTATGTGCACCTCCCCTTTTTACAACAAGCCTCGAAGGTGGGATTGGGGATTGTTACCCAATTCAATGTCAAAGTGGATTCAGCAAAGCATTTGGATTCGGTCGCCGGCGCCATTGATGAAACATTCAAATCCGATCAACAACCGACACACACCCGACCTGAAAAATCGTTTTTTGCCGACACGGCCAAGCAGATGATCGAAATGATCGGCTTTACCCGCTGGCTTGGTCTGGGGGCTGTTTGTGCGGTTTTAGGGCTCGTGGCCAATGCCGTGTTACTGATTGTCCGAGGTCGGGTCAAAGAGACGGCCATTCTGCAAACCATTGGTTTTTCCCGTAAGGCGATTGCTGGCATCGTTCTGTTTGAGGGCGTTTTACTTGGTTTGGCGGGTGGACTCTTCGGGGTGGCCGGGGCTTTTGTGTTCTTCGATCTCCAAGCGTTCACGGTCGGCAATGAAGGGTTGACCCTCGCTCTTTCTCCAACATTGTCCGTTTTTGTTAAGGGCTTGTTGGTTTCTTTGCTTCTCGGCCTTCTGGCATCGCTTTACCCGGCGTGGAAAGCCACCTCCCGGCCACTCATTCACTCTCTTCAATCCAGTTAATCAAACCTCTTATGTTACCGTTTACTTATGCCGTCAGAAACCTGTTCAGGGATCCCGGACGAATGCTCCAGACCATTGGAGGTTCCGCTCTGGTTGTTCTGTTGCTGGTTGCCGCAGTGGCCTTGAATCAAGGCATGAACAACGTGCTGTCTGCATCCGGCGCTGAAAATAACATCATTCTCGTAGGGAAAGGTTCGGAAGAATCCATGGAAAGATCCGAGGTCCACTTGGAAAGTGAAACCATTTCAGCGACATCGATCCGGGGGCTCGACACCCAACTGGGTGTCGCAGCCGTGTCTGGTGAAATTTTCTATCAAGCTCCGCTGGTCACGGATAGTGGGGTCGAAAGCCAAGCCTTGTTGCGGGGAGTGTTCGAAAAAGCCTTACTCGTCCATCAATCAGTTCGCGTGATCGACGGGCGTTTCCCCGGCCCGGGAGAAGTCATGGTCGGACGCCTCAGCCACCGAAAACTTGGCGTTCAGACCGATGATCTTAAATTGGGGAAATCCGTTCGCTTTGAGCAGGAAAAGCTACGCATTGTCGGTATATTCGAGGCTCCCGGCACCGTCCTCGAATCGGAGATCTGGTTTGACCGCAACGATTTGGCCAATCTAACCCAAAGAGACACCTTGTCGTCGATCACGCTCAAACTCGACGACGCCGAATTCGACGATGTTCATGTGTTTACCTTACAGCGCAACGATCTCGAGCTTGCGGCTATCCGTGAGTCCGATTACTATGCGAAGCTAAGCAAGTTCTATCAACCCATCAAAGTGATGACCTGGGTAACGGCGGCCCTTGTTTCGGCTGGTGCGATTTTTGGAGGCCTGAACACTCTCTATGCAGCCTTTGCTTCGAGAATCCGTGAAATGGCAACTCTGCAGTCGATTGGTTACACCCGCAAAGCCTTGCTTCTCTCCTTGATTCAGGAATCATTGCTTGCAACCATGACAGGAACTTTAAGCGCCTTTCTTCTTGCCTACTTCTTACTGGACGGCTTGACGGTTCCCTTTTCAACCGGGACATTCTCTATCACCTTGAGCCCCTTGGTCATCGGGGTTGGGCTTATCGCCGGAATCTTGCTCGGAACCCTTGGCCCCCTGCCTCCGGCCATTCGCTGTCTGGCTCCACCCTTGCCCAAAGCACTTCGATCTTCTTAAGAAACAAAAATACAAACAATTACAACTTATATTTACGCTTTTAATATCAACGAAATCAATAGAACCAAACCATGAAAACAAGCATCCTTATCCTAACATCCGCCCTCTCGATTTTCATTTTCTCATCCTGCAATGAAAAACAAAGCGAATCCGTCAAAAATGCAGGTGAACCCTCAAAAGCGCTCCAGGCCATCGTCTTAAAAGAAGCCCCAGCCGATGCTCTGAGTATTGCCGAAGCGCGCAAAGACCCCACTCCGGGAAAATCAGTTGTGTTGCGGGGCAAGGTCATGGGAAATCTGTCTCCGATTGTTTCCGGTAGGGCCATGGTTTTGATTGGAGATCCTGACAAGCTGACTTCCTGTGATTTGAAAAATTGCAGTGATTGCCAGACTCCTTGGGATGTCTGCTGTGACGATCTGGACGATCGGAAAAACTACACTGTCACAGTGCAGGTTCTCGATACCGATGGAAAACTGCTCAAGGAAGGCCTGCGTGGGGTGCAGGGGCTCAAGGAGTTGAGCGAAATTGTGGTTGAAGGTGAGATCAGTGAAGGATCGAACACTGACAATTTCCTTGTGAATGCCACCGGTATTTACGTGCAGCCCTAGCGTGAACATCAGGAAAATTACCCAGGAACCACATCCTTTCAAAGCTCGCTCTTGACCCGGGAAAGCGAAGCAAGTAACACCCGCTATGGACAACGCCACCGCCCTCTTCATCGTGCTCGCATTGATTGCACTCTGGAATCTGGACTTCATCGCATCCCTACTGAATCTAAAAGCATTGAAACCTGAGCTTCCGGCCGAGTTTCAGGGAGTCTATGACGACGAAAAATACGCCCAATCGCAAGAATACACGCGTGTTTCTGAAAAATTTGGAATCATTACGTCCATCTACTCTCTCTCCGTGCTTTTGGCCTTTTGGTTTGCCGGTGGTTTTGGCTGGCTCGACCAATGGCTGCGTTCCTATCAATGGGGAGAAATACCGACAGGGATAGGGTTTATTGGAGCTCTCATGATCGGTAACACGCTGCTGAACCTCCCCTTTCAGATCTACGACACCTTTGTGATTGAAGAGAAATTCGGATTCAACAAAACCACCCCCAAGACTTTTGTTGTGGACCAAATCAAAGGGCTATTTGTATCGGCTCTTATTGGGGTGCCTTTACTGGCCTTGGTCTTATGGATCTTTGCTGCTGTGCCGAACGCATGGCTCTGGGCGTGGCTGGCATTCACCACTTTCCAGCTACTGATGATGTATCTGGCCCCGTCCCTGATTCTCCCCTTGTTCAATAAATTCGAACCGATGCCCGAGGGCGAACTCAAAACCCGCATCCAGGAGATGGCCAAGCAGTGTGACTTTCCCTTAACCGAAATTCACGTCATGGACGGCTCCAAGCGATCGACCAAATCCAATGCTTTTTTTACAGGTTTCGGAAAGCGTAAAAAAATAGCCCTGTTTGACACCTTGATCGATAAACATGACACCGACGAATTGCTCGGAGTGCTGGCACACGAGATCGGACATTTCAAAAAGAAACACATCATCCAGCGCATGGTTTTCTCGATTGTACAAACGGCCGTTGTCTTTTTCTTGCTAGGCTTGGTTACAGACCCCGACAGCCCCTTCGCCCAAGAACTATTCAAAGCCTTTGGTGTCGAATCCGTCTCCACCTATGCCGGCCTCGTCTTTTTCATGCTCTTGTTCTCTCCTGTCAGCAAGTTGCTGGGTGTGATCGGCAATATCTCAAGCCGCAAGCATGAGTTTGAGGCCGATGCTTATGCCGCCGAAATTCAAGGGACTCCCGAGCATCTGGTCAGAGCATTAAAAAAATTAGCCGCAAATAACCTGTCGAATCTCACTCCCCACCCGCTGCCGGTTTTTCTCGACTACTCCCACCCTCCGATGCTTGTGAGGCTCAAAGCACTGAAAGCCTTCAAACTTAAAACGGAGGCGTGAGCACCCGTTGAGAGGTACGCTTGACTGGTATCAAGCAGCAATCGAATGGGGATTCATTTGATTTCGATCACCATGGGGGATGTTTGATCATCTCCCATGGGGCGTTTCCAGATGACGGTATAGCCTTGCCAGAGCTTCCCTTTTTTGCCCGGTTCTTTGTTCAGAAACTCAAATGCCTGACTGTCGTTTTCACATTCAAAAACAAAGTCCCGTCCCTCCTGCCCATCCATGGAAACGATGAGTTGCTTCACTCCACCCTTTGCAAGTTCCGGCGCACCCAAGTCCACCGCTTCGTATGATTTGAGTGTGACCTTCTTGCCATCCCGAGCGCGGAGAAAGCGAACTCGATCTCTTTTCATTCTGGCTTTTTCCTTTTTGCTGCTGGATTTATAAGTGTCCGTGTACATCGCAGGAACCATGATTTTATATTGAAACGATAAGGTGCCTTCTTTCAGGCCTCCCCGATCGAGAATCTTCCCATCCATAATCACCCGGTTGCCGTCGTATTGGATATGCATTTCCACCTTTGCCTCCCCGACACTCGTGGCACTGAAGGTGACCTCTTTGTGCTCAAGTCCGGGTTTGAGCTTCGAATGATAGCCCTCGTCATTCTTCAAGCGCTTGACGGTGCGTTTACCGTCCTCGGTTTCCACCAGCACTTCAGCGTAGATTCTGAGCCTCCGCGTCTCCCCCACCCTCTTTCGGTCTTTGCCAATTAAATACAGCACTGACTGGGCCTCGTCATTGACTCCGAAATGGAATTGTCGACGTTCGTATGCCGAAAAATACCCACCCCAGGGCGCTTCCACCATCGACGGCAGCCGGGTCTGAGCTCCAGCAGTGCCTCGTAAACCAAGAACTACACACCCTGCCACAAAAAAGACAGCCGCACGGCTTTTTAGAGAAATTGACCAGTTACGCATAACTAACAGTTAGTCTGATAGGGTATTTTACACAAGGAATAATTGCGTTTATCCGTTGCATATCATGTGAATCTTTGGAGAATGAGCCGTGTCGATCATGAATAATCAAGAGCTATCCGACCAAATCAACGTATCTTGCCAGTGGGTCCCACAGGTGAAAGAGGAAATGGGCAAGGTCCTAGTCGGACAGGCAGATCTTGTTGATCGTCTTATTGTCGGGCTATTGTGCAAGGGGCACATCCTGCTTGAGGGTGTTCCGGGATTAGCGAAGACCCTCGCGATCAAAGCCTTATCCGGTTGTCTGAGAACGGATTTTTCCCGATTGCAGTTCACTCCGGATTTGTTGCCTTCAGATTTGCTGGGGACGATGATTTACAACCCGAGAGAGGCTGAATTTACGGCCAAGCTGGGGCCCATTTTTAGCAATATCATCCTGGCTGACGAAATCAACAGGGCGCCGGCGAAGGTTCAGTCAGCCTTGTTGGAAGCCATGCAAGAGCGGCAAGTCACCATCGGTGATACCACGTATCCCCTCCCCGACCCTTTTCTGGTGCTGGCTACGCAGAACCCGATCGACCAGGAAGGTACCTACCAGCTTCCGGAAGCCCAACTGGACCGTTTTCTGCTCAAGGTGACTGTCAGCTACCCAAGCAGGGAAGAAGAATTGACCATCCTGGACCGAATGGCCACATCCGAACCCATCTATGAAACCAAACCCGTGGTCGAAATGGATACCTTGGCTCAGAGTATTCATTTGGTGAATCAAATCTACATTGATCCAGCGGTCCGAAAATACATCGTTGAGCTGGTGCATGTTACGCGCTATCCGGCCAAGGTCGATGCCTCGTTAAAAAATCTGATTCGCTCGGGATCCTCGCCACGAGCCACGATTAACCTGGCTCTGGCAGCCCGGGCAAAAGCATTCATGGACGGTCGAGCCTTCGTCACGCCTCAGGATATCAAACTGCTCGCGCACGATGTCCTGCGTCACCGGATTTTGCCAAGTTATGAAGCTGAGGCCGAGGATGTCACCACAGACAGCTTGATTGACCGCATTCTGTCGCGTGTTCCGGTGCCGTGATCATCAATCCACAAAAATGAGCCTGTGGTCCTCATTGGAGTTTGTCTATGAACTCCCGGATATGATGCGCTGACGCATGGAGCCAATGCCTTCGATGCCAAGCTCCACCTGGTCGCCTGGCGCCAGAAACCTTGGAGGAGTCATGCCCATGCCGACCCCAGCCGGCGTCCCGGTTGCGATAATGTCCCCGGGCAACAAGGTCATGAAGCGAGAGATGTAACTCACCAGATAAGCGGCAGAAAACATCATGTTGCCGCTCCATCCGCCTTGGCGCTTTTCGCCATTCACTTTGGTCCACAGGCAAAGGCTCTGAGGGTCAGTTAGCGTATCGGTGGTGACCATGCATGGGCCGAGGGGCGCAAAGGTGTCTGCACTCTTCCCCTTCACCCACTGACCGCAATGTTCTTTTTGCCATGCTCGCTCACTGTAGTCACACATCACGGTGTATCCGGCGACATAGTCCAAACCGTCTGATGCCGCGATCCGGGATGCCGTTCTTCCGACGATGAGAGCCAATTCCACTTCATAATCCAGTTTGTCGCAGCCCGGAGGGATGACGACCTCATCAAAGGGACCACTGCATGCGGTGCTGGCCTTCATAAACAAAACCGGCTCGTCTGGCACTCCACCACCAAACTCCTTGGCATGGTCGACGTAGTTTTTGCCAACGCACACCAATTTCGAGGGACGGGCAACGGGTGGCCCCAGCCGCACATCGGAATCGACAGTTGAACCACCGGGACAACCGGCGTCGACCCATGCCCTTAAAGAGGCTAAGCCGCCACAAGCAAAAAAACCTTCATCAAACTCACGGAATTCATCAGAGGCATCCACAATGGATCCGTCCGCTCTCAGAATCCCGGGGCTTTCGTGACCAGCTTCACCGTGTCGTATGAGTTTCATCGTTTATTCAGGGGTAACGTCGATTCAGAAAGACGGCTAGCGAATGGATGCTATGAGAAAAGAGCCGCAGCCTCGCCTTGTTCAGGGAAAACCCCGCTCTGCGTTTTTTTCCATAGTAGCGCTCCATCCTGACGGATTTCAAAGATCCCGCCCCCACCTGCGATCAAGAGCACTGGTTCCTTGGTTGCTTTTTCTATCTCGGCCGACACACGGTCGGCGTGTGGTTTGAAGTTTCAAACGGCACAATATTCAATTTCAATAGCCATGCGGAGACTATGCCTCCAAGCCGGAAATTTGTCACGAAAGAATTGCCAATCGATGCTCAACAAGGCGCTGATGCAAGGAAGCTAAAAAAAACGTGAAAAAATTGCATTTTCGTCTTGCCAGAAAGGGTCAATTCGTAGAGTTTCTCGCCGCCGTCCGAAAGGATAGCTAAACCACCAATCCAACCAACCTTATTACGGGGAGTAGCTCAGCTTGGTAGAGCGCCGGCTTTGGGAGCCGGATGTCGCAGGTTCGAATCCTGTCTCCCCGACCATTTAAAAAAAAGGAACCACCTGCAAAGTGGTTCCTTTTTTGGGGTCTACACCAAAGTTTGGGGACAAGGCATTTTTTTTCAATCGTTAAGGAGTTGGGTTATCCGCATTGGGCGATGACTCGGAGGCGGTAGTTTTCAAAGTTTCGAAAGCCGTAGGCGCGGCGTTGGATGAGTTTCATCTTGGTTCCGAAAAACAACTATTTCTCGAACGTCATTTGAATTTTATCGAGGATCGGCTTAGACGCATTTTCAGTCGTATCTGTTAAACGGACCTCAAACTGGAAACCAAAGCCTTCAGGGAGACCTTTCAGATCAAGCTTAGCCGGTGTCTTAGCAACCTGCTTTGAAAAGCCTGTCACGTAATCATAGCTTTCCTTCACGTTTTGCCAATCCGTCCACTGATCCATTTTCTTGTCATTGTTCGTATCCACTCCAACACGGACCTCTACAGCATCCACCCATGGCCCTGGACTCACGTAATCCGTAGTTTGGGTCACCAAATAAAATTGCCCCATGGCAAACATAATATCCGGATCCGGGTGTCCCTTACCCACATTGCCACAGAACTTAAATGGCTTGTTGATATCTGAAGACGTAAACCATGCTGTGCTCATCGCATTTCTACCGTGTGCGCCTGCTGGATCATAATCACCAAATAAATAATACTGGCCTCCGATCGCGATCGCTGCCCAGTCACCAAATGCATCTTGCTCTGGCTCATGCACCTCATACTTCGCTACATTCGTCTTGTAGTTCTTTGGGTCTTCCTTCACCCAGTGCGGATGCTTATAGGTTTCAAACTTTCCCGTCGGCTTAGTTCGATAATCTACGGCTGCATCGACCAATTGAAAGCCCCCCATTCCGTTTTCACTTACTGCATGACTAGCAAGCGGAGAATCCCAAGAACGCGCCGATGCTTTGATGGGGTCCCAGTTCTCAAGAATCAAGTGAAACTTCCCGTCCAACGAACGGATAATCGCGCTGTCAGATCCATGTGAAGGGTCCTTGATCGCCATACCCATTTTTTTACCAAGCTCGCCATCTTCTAAGTTTTCGTCGATAATCAAGTGAGGGTCTTGGTCATTAGGAAAATCATAATACAAATAGGTCTTTTCACCAACTTGCTCAGCACTGGTCATCCACCGGGCCTCTCTATCAGAAACCGGACCATGGTGAACCCAGTTCACCATATCCTTACTTTGCCAAGCGTGGTAGCCGCCTTGACCTTTCTTTAAACCGCCTGGAGCATTATACTGGTTTGCGAAAGGTGTCGTTACCAGAGGGGTATCATAGCCGTCCAGCTTGGCGGGTTTCGCCTCAAACTTTTTACCGCCGACCTTGCCAGGTCCCCCGCGATAACGCCCAAACATCCAATAGTTGCCCGGCCCAACCCTCAAACACACGGGTGCGTCGCCTAGGTTCTTTGGACCCACATGCCGCGTTGCATTCCAATTCTGCCATACAGGCGACTGTGAAATTGTAATGGATGATGCCTTTTTCTTCTTAGCAAAACTTTTCAGAGTGCTCGTGTAGGTTGCCTTCTTCACCTTGGATGAGAGCATGCCGTCCCTGAGTTCAAACTCACCTGCCAATTTTCCGGATCCAGTCCAGTCTTTATCTGACTCTACTACCCACACTTCTGCATGCACAAACATCGGGCAAACCCATGCCGACAACATCATAGAACGATATAAATTTCTCATTTCCTGTTTTGATACTTAGATTATCTGGTTAATCTAGCTAACTCTTTTTGATTTTCCTCTCCAAAGCCCTTTGATTTGGCGTTTACCGTGGTGGCGAATCACCCATTTTAATGGCCTGTGTGCCGAGGATTACCCCTGGGCAGGAATCACACCTTTCGCCTTACGGTCTCCGACTTGAAAATGGCCCAAAATCTTGCCTGCACGATCTTTCACAACCCAAACCCCGCCTGGTAGGTCACTCGTAACGTAATGTTTTTCAGGGAAAACTCTTGCCTTTTTGATCTCTGTGCCGTCGGCGTTCAATCGATAAAGAAAGATAGTTTGTGCCTTTCTGTTGATGAAAACGATCTCCTTTCTGCCACCATCAGGCTTGGATACAGGGGGCTTTGAGCCCTTGAATGGAACCCACTTCATGGAGGGGTATGTATGGTAACTCTGCTTTGGAATAGGAATGAAGTCTTTGGGTGAATTTTCGCGGAAATAAACCAGCTTTTGCTTATGCTCAGGTTTATTCGCCAGGTTATTCCATTCGTAGGGGTCTTTACTGATGTAGTAAAGCTCCTCGGAACCGTCCGGATAGTGAATGTAACGCCAATCGCGATCACTTAGGCCAAACGCCTTTGGTCGCTCCAAGCAGGTCACCGCGAGCCGCCCCGTCTTCAGCATTGGGTTTTTTAACAAGGGAACGATGCTCACCCCGTCAATATTGGGTTTCGCTGGCAGGTCGCAAAGCTCTGTAAGCGTTGGAAAAATACTCAGCAAGCTGACAGGATCATCACACACACCACCGGGAGTCACTCCGTGTGGCAGCGCCTTTGAAATTTCTTTGGGCACTTTCACCATGAGGGGGACACGGGTGGTTGCGCGCCAGGCTGTGTATTTTTGCCAATGTTGCTTTTCTCCAAGATGCCATCCGTGGTCAGACCAAAGAACAACGATGGTGTTGTCCTTGTTTGGCCCCTTTTCCAAGGAGTCTAACACATGGCCTAGCATGGTGTCTGCAAAGTTAATTGATGCCAGGTAGCCCTGGACTCCACGTTTCCATTGTTTGTGCTTCCGGATATGAGCAAAGTATCGATTGGCGCCGCGTGCCTTCCCTGCTTTTGGCAGGTCATCCAAATCATCCTCCTTATAACCAGGAGGGAGTTTGATGTCTTTGAGGGGGAACTTATCAAAGTATTTTTTAGGCACAAACCACGGCTCATGCGGTCGGTAGATTCCGCAAGCGAGAAAGAACGGCTTCTCATGTTTCTTCAGCAGCTTTTCACTCACCCAATTTGCGACGAGATAGTCTCCTCCAAATGCTTTGTCCGTGGTATCAATCGGCCCCCAATCGGTTTCCACATATTGCCAGGCTCCTCCCCTAGGTAACGAGACAGGACGTTCCTTTGGATACATCGTAAATGGGAACGGGTTCTCTGTCTCTTGCTTTGGAAAATACTCATGCCATGAACCTGCATCGATAAAGTAGTGGAGCATCTTACCGGATCCACCTGCCCAATAACCATGTGAGGAAAAGTACTTCGGCAAAATCGTCTCTTGAGGCAACACCTCTCTCATTTTTTGAATATTGGCGTAAACAGCTGATTTCCAAGGTGCACGTCCTGTCATGGTCGCCGTCCTAGACGGGTTACATGCTGGAGCAACGCAATGTGCGTTAGAAAACAACATCCCGCTTGCTGCGAGACGGTCAAAGTTTGGAGTTATGGATTGTTCATTGCCACCAAGACAACCGATCCAGTCATTCAGATCATCTACAGCAATAAAAAGGACGTTAGGCTTGCTTTGAACCTCTGCAGATAGTGAACTCACGCCAGCATGTAGTGCTATGAGGGAGGCTCCGATGATTCGCATGCATTTCATGATTTTATTTGATGTGTTTCGCGTTTGATGAACAGAGGGTGGACTTGAAAAATCTCAGCATCCGTTCCTTTTAAAAATGATTGGAGCGCTAGACGCATCACAGTCGGCAAATCTAGCCCGACGGAACTCAGTCTAGGGTTCATATAGTCACATACCGCGGCATTGCCCCATCCGATAATGGCGTAGTCAACTCCTGGCAAGAGTGACACAGCCCCCCTGATCAGTGTGCCTATGACCTGTGTTGATGCCCTCCGCAACGCACGTGCTACATGGTTGGGAATGTAATCCATTTCATTGGCTATTTTGATGATATGGCATGCTCGTTCCTTACTCTCACTTACCCTGCCAACTCCGGAGCCGTTAAGCACATGTGACAAAGACATCATCGATGTGCCGGCGGCCTTTGCAATATCCTTTAGTCTGACTCGTTTATTTGCCATAGACAATCTGAGAACGTTTCGCGTTTATATAACGTTATATTCAAGGGGGAATTTCCTTACATTGTCAAATAATGGCATATTCCGAGGGAAACCTTACGAGAATCGTGGTGATATCAAAGTTTGAAACCAGAGTCCAAGAGAGCTAAAGCGGGTCTCAATACCCGATCTGAGATACCCATGGCGGAGACGGTCTCAAAAAACGACCTCCCTAATATAAACCCTCAATCTGTCAGGTAGTTCATTTTATCTGAACCTTCTCTATTTTCGGTTTGGCATTTTTCATCCTGTCGATACATAGGGCGCATGCGCAGGCCTAAGAAATTCCACCCCTTCCCTTTTGACTACCATCAGGAAATTGAAGTTGAAATCTCCAGCTTGAGTAATTTAGGCGTTGGGATTGGCAGGATCCAGCTTGATGATCCGGCTCAAGAACCTTCCGAGGAAAACAATCCAGGGTGGGTTGTGTTTGTGCCTCACACATTACCAGGAGAAAAGGTGCTGGCCCGGATTTTTCGCAATGACAAAAGCCATAGTCAGGCGGATTTGGTGCGTGTGATCGAAGCTTCACCAGATCGACTCGCTCCCCAATGCCCGCTTTTTGGTAAATGCGGTGGTTGTCAATACCAGCACCTTTCCTATGAAAAGCAATTAGCCTGGAAAACCCGCCAGGTCGAGGAGTTGCTTGAACACATGGCAGATGTCCATGTGTCGGTCTCTCCTGCGGTAGCATCTCCGAAGCAGTGGGGATACCGGTCAAAAATCACCCCCCATTTCAAGCGGCCTCGCGATGGAAAAATCGGGGACATTGGTTTCTTGCTTGCCGGCCAGCGTAGTCATCTCGTTGACGTCCCCCAATGCCCGATCGCCATGGAGGAAATCAACGCCGCCTTACCTGGCATTCGGGAGCAAACGAGGGCTCAGGCAAAAAACTATAAAAAGGATGCCACGCTATTGTTGCGGGCTACCGAAGGTCGGGTAGAAACCAACCACCGCAGCCCTATTTCGGAAACCGTTACAACTGATGATCGAGCTATCACCTTTCATTTTCTTGCCGGTGACTTTTTCCAAAACAACCCGTTTATTTTACCCTCGTTCACTGGATACGTGGCAGAACAAGCCTCATCGGGAGGGGCCAAATTTCTGGTGGACGCCTACTGCGGCTCCGGGCTGTTTTCCCTCTGCCTGGCGCATAAGTTTGAAAAGGTCGCGGGCGTGGAAGTCTCGGAAACGGCCGCTGACTGGGCCCGGCGCAACGCCGCTCTCAACCAGATCGAAAACACCTCGTTTTTGGCCGCGAGCGCCGAAGCCATCTTTGCCGATATCACCTTCCCGGCTGACGAAACCGCGGTTGTCATCGACCCCCCACGCAAGGGCTGCAACCAGGAGTTTCTCGATCAACTGTTCGCTTTTGGTCCTGGAAAGGTTGTTTATGTTTCCTGCAATCCGGCAACCCAAATGCGGGACCTCAAGGAATTTATCCGAGCGGGTTATCAGTTAACCGAAGTTCAGCCCTTCGATCTGTTTCCTCAGACTCGGCACTTGGAATGTGTCATTGTTCTGGAAAAAGCTTAGGCTGACCCAGCCAATGGATTACGTATTTCAATGCAAACACATATCTCTGCTGAATACGGATTTGTTTGCCCTACGGACAACCGAGTCCTGCATCATGGGTTATTCGTTTCTTTAAGGGTCGTAATCCTCAGATCTTGCATGTAATACGTCTCTCATGGCTGACTCACTATGGATGCGACTTCGTAAAGTCGATTGGAAACAGTATGATGAGGTTTCCGAAACCCCGACATCTCCCTCAACATCCGCCAAATCCATCCCAAGGCTACTCGAGCAATTAGCTTCACGCAAAGAAGCCCGTGCAATGAAAGCCAGTCACGCGCTTTGGGTGATGTTTTGCCGCGGGGACAAGCCGTCCCCTCCAGCATCCGTCACCCCCACCCTGCCCTTTCTCTGTGAAATTCTTCAAATTTCCAGCCCTGGAGTGCAGTGTGAAATCTTGGACATCCTCAACCATTTGGCCGAGGTTCAGGAGAGCAACGACCAGCGACCGCAAACGGTCCGCAACGCGCTAAGTAAAAATAAACACATCATCAGCAGACTGTGCCGAAACAAAGACGATATGGTGGCAGATAAGGCCACCCAACTCATCGAGAAACTTTAACACCTCTCTTTCACCCCCTCATTGGGCTTTGCCACCTTTCAGTGCTGGTGACGGGACTGGAGTATCTGCCGCTTTGCTGTTTTTGTTTGCCGGTTCTGGATGGCAGTTTGTGTCGTCACAGTCGTTCACCTCGGGATCATTCTTCCGAGCTTGCGGTTTTGCTTTTTTCTCATCTTGTTCAGATGGTTTTTTCGATGCCTCTGCTGGTTGACAATTCCCAGGGAAGGTAAAATCCGTTTTGTAGATATACTCAGCGATTTTTTTTATCTCTTCCTCTGGGATCGGAAAAGTCGGCATCAGCTTGAAGCGGCGGATCGCTCCCGGCATTTTTGATTTTTGCGGGTCAGGCTTCTTCACCCAGTCCGAGACACTTTTGACAAAGGTCGCCTGGTCATCAGACTGGTAGCGGATTTTGATCATGGCCATGGGCGGTGCCAAACGATTCCTGCCAGTTTGAGCATTCCCGTGACAAACAAGACAACGGATTTGGGTTTCAAGCTTCCCTACGGAGACCTTCTGATCAACAGGTTTGAGGGGGGAGCTTTTTGTTTCGCTTGAAAATAAGGGCGGTGACGAAACGAAAACAGCTCCGCAAGCCAGAGCTGACAACCATCGGGGCAAAGCTTGTAATCTCATGACCCCATTATGGAGCGATAAGGACCAAATGTAAACTCGGCAATCTTCACAATAAAAAATCTTGCGCCGCGTCTGAGCCGTAAGCTCATAATGACACAACGCAAGATGTGATAATACCACTCCGAAAAACAGACGAGACGATTGATCGTTGTTGAGGTATTTGGAAAAGCACTGCGTGATCCATGAGAGTTCCGGATGTATGACTCCTTTGGCTTTGTTTCTCCTTAGTCATGGTGCCCGCACCATTCCTTCGTCGCGCCTTACCAAAGAACTCATTCATCTCGGCTATCGTCCCGTCTGTTTTACTACTTGATCATTGGCGTCAAAATAAGAGCTTAACCCGCTGAATATAAGTCAATTAGATTAAAATAAATCATAAAAACTCTTGACTTCACAGGTGTGGCGGCACGCTTGGTATGCCTATTCAAAGCTACCGAGGTCACTCGACCCAGCCTGCCGCCACATTGAATCTCACTCGGGATGAGATCGAAAGTTTAGCGAAGCAGGTAGGATTTATCAAGCGTCGCACTCAGGGATTTTCAGCCTCGGGATTTCTTCTTTCTCTTCTTAAAGCAGTGACTGGAGGCAAGGGGTCATTAAGCCAACTAGCCACTTCATTGGGAGCAACCGAAGTGAGGACTCTGACCAGGCAGGGGCTAGCCTATCGCTTTAGCTCACAAGGGTTGAAATTTATGCAAGAGTGCCTTGCTTTGGTCGGAAAAGATCTCCACAAGCCAAAGCATAAGGGGCTCATTCCTGTGAAGTTCTCCCGGGTCATTCTTCAGGATGCAACGCAAGTGCGCTTGCATCCCAAAAATGCAAAGCACTACAAAGGAATTGGAAACAAGTCAGGTGCAGTCTCATGTGCAAAGCTCGACACATTAACTGTTCTTTCTACTGGTGAAGTTGTATCAACTCTCCTTACCAACGGCAAAGAACAAGATCGAGTCAATGGCCACCAACTTTTTGATCATTTAAAGAAAGGCGATCTCGTTTTACGAGACATGGGATATTTTGATGTGAAAGCGTTCGCTAGGATCGAAGCGCAAGGAGCTTTTTGGGTAAGTCGTTTGACTGCTTTGGCCTCAGTCTGGGTTGATAATAAAACACCCATTGAAGAACTTCTCAGACNTACTTCCCAAGACGTTTTGGATCTGGGTGTCGTTGTGACTAAGAAACGTCACAAATGCCGACTCATTGCCGTGAGAGCACCGGAGGAAGTGGCGAACTTACGTCGAGCAAAGGCAAAGAAACACCGGAAAAAGATGGGGAGTCAACCTCGTAAGGAAAGCCTCCTGCGCGCAGGTTGGAGTCTTTATTTAACAAACCTTGATGTCGACGAAGTTGAGAGTCTCGATATAGTTAAAATATACGAGCAACGCTGGGCCATCGAAATTCAGTTTCGTGCTTTGAAAGGAAGTTCTAAAATTCGCAATTTACTCAATTGTAGGGCAAATAAAACTCATCTTCACATTCTGCTGACAGCACTGATGATCTATGCGCAGTTGATCGGAAAGTCCTATTGCTTCATGCTTGGGAAAAGTCAGAAGAAACGCAGCGTCAGCATTGAAAAAGTGGCGCAGTGGCTGTCGCTGAGAGTTGTCGAGATGAGATCTATCGAGGCTCCACTCACCTATGCCATCAAAAATCTGTTGCACGAAAAACGCCATCGAAAACCTTTAGCAGAAAGAGCTAAGTCCTTATTTTGACGCCAATGACTACTTGATATTAGAATTTGAGAAATGGTTGGCCTGCCGTTTACCGACTCCTGAATATCAGGTCCTGATTGAACAGTGTCGGAGGCTGAGCAGGCCCATGGTTCTGATGAACGCTTACTGAGCCTCTTCTTCGTTATCAGGCTGCTCGGCTTGTTTCATTTGTCCAGGCAAGATCCTAAGGCGAAGGCCATTACCGTCGACTTTCCCCAAATCAAGTCGGCCAACCCTGTCCCGAATGTCATCGGGGAGTGCTGCCTTGTCTTGTTCATTGTCATAGGGGCCTTCAAAAACGATTTCTCCTTTTTTATCGCGAACGACGACTTCCTTCTTTCCGTTTACGGTTTTCATCGTGACGGAGCCTTCCTCATCAGAGATGCTGATAGATGTTGATGCGTTCATTTGGAAGCCTTTCGCTCCATTGCCATCTTTGGGTATGGCTTTTTCGATATCGTCAAATCGAAGTTCCATCATCCCCTTTTGGTCGAATTGTTTACGCATACGATCCATGTGTTGTTGAATCTGCTTTTCAATCTTCATTCGCTCACCCTCTGGGATTTGGCCTCCGAGTCCTTTGAACATCCATGGATTGCCCCCTGGAGCATTACCCTGGGCTTTCCCGATTCGCATCTCTGCCGGGCGTTCACCCAAGGTGATTTTTTTCTCCACGCGTTTACCTGCGTGAATATACTGGATCTTCACTTCATCGCCAGGTTTGTGCTTGAAGATTTGCTCTCTGAGCTGGTCCTGACTGCCGATAGGAATTCCCTCGATCTGGGTGATGATGTCGTGAGGTTTGAGGCCAGCCTTATCGGCGGCCGAACCTGGAATAACATGGAAAAGAAGAAGCCCCTGCCCATCCTTGAGACCAAGGTGAAGCGATAGGATTTCGGACGCCGGAGCTCCGCCTAAGCCTAACATGGCACGTTTGACTTGAGCCACTTCTGGCGCATCGCCCTTGGCTTTAATTTCTTCACCCTGAGGCCCTTCTTTCGGCTTCGGGTCATTAGGTTCGGATGGACGCTCAATAGCCGTGACAGGTAATGCCAAAAGCATGGTTCCGATGCCAAAGGTGCTGAGCCATTTGATTCGTTGGTTGGTGGTTCTAGGGGTAGCTTTCATCGTTTAGCTAATGTGGTTGAGGTTAATGGAAGTTGGAATGGTCTTTGTTGGTTTTACGATGGGTGACAATCCACTGAAATGAGCAGCCAGACAAAAAAGTTGGAAGCCAACTTTCGATGAAAGCTGGGCGATCTGAAAGATAACCAGCTTCCTTCTTTGCCGTTCTTGATCAATAGATCAGTAGATCGGTCGATCAGGATGAGACCCGTATAGGATCCGCATAAGATCCATGAATTGTCACCTGAACTGTTACGAAGAGGTTGGATTGTCCACCCTCACTCGCTTTGTCAATACAGCGTAAACACAGGTTTATTCTGTCTAAAATTATTAATTAGTTTCCACCGGGATGAGCATGAAATCGACACCTGGAGATTTGATTTCAATTTCGCGTCCATCATCGTCTTTAACCTTGATGCGGTCGATATACTCCACCCGAATACATCGGTGTGGTACGTTGTCGCGAGTCATGATCACTCCGCTATCACTCGTGTGCGTTACCTTATGGCTATAGGTGTCGGGTTTGAGCCATTGACTGGAAATGGCGTTGGACTGCCCAGAATCAGGTCTTCGTGAATCTTGTCCCCCTGGAGAAGCCGCTTCTGGCAAGTTTGCCGTAGCTTGTTCTTTGCCGGGGTTCCAAAACCAAGCACTTAGAACTCCGAGCAGCGCCATAGCCGCGGCCGCTTTAAGCATGCCGTTGCCATGTCGGGAGGATTTCCTAGCCGGAAATGAAATGGTGTGTTTTTGAGCTTCCTCCTGATGTTGCCAGCTGTCCATCGCCTGGGACATCCGAAGCAAAAGATCATCCGGCATCGGAGCTGGTGAGAGTTGGTCAAGGTGAAGCTCGAGATCCGTGAGTTGAGCGTGCTCTTCCGGGAGTTGTTCGATACCCGGTTGAGCATCAGGCTGAACCTCCCACTGCTGCATCAGCATTTCCATCCGAGATAAGAGGTCGCCGGACAAGCGTTGTGGTGAGAGCTGTGTCAGCTGCATTTCAATGACGCGTAGTTCTTCGTCAAGGCTATGTTCCATGCTATTTGACATAATTGATCAAGTATAGGGTGCTTGGGGTGATGAGCCGATGGATAAGTTGAAAACAGCTTACTTCACGGCGATCGGGTTGAGATTTAGATGTCTTCCTGGATTCGAGATGTGTTGAGAGATTTACGAAGGCGTTCAAGTCCGTAGCGATACCGGGACGCCACTGTGTTTAAAGAAACGCCGAGGATTTCTCCGATTTCAGCAAACGTGCGTTCTCCCCAGATCTTCATAATGATGACTTCAGAGAATTTTTGAGGGAGCTTCTTGAGGTTTTTTTCAAGCAAAACCCTGGTTTCATCATTTGAGGATTCACTTTCAAACCACGGGTCCGTCACCCCTCCCGTTTGGACGCGACGATCAATCTCAGATTTTTCCTCACGCTTCGATCTGCGGTCATTTTTCCTTCCCAGATCAATGGCCAACCTGCGGATCGCGGTGTAAAGATACGGTTTCCACGACTCCTGACCGCCATCAAATGAACCTTCCTCTATTTTTCGAGCTAATTTGATCAGAGCGTCTTGCAGCACATCCTCAGCATCTTCCGTGCTTCTGGTTTGGTTTCGCGCAAAGAGCAACATCCGAGGACCGTTTTCCTGTAACCAGTCGGTCCAGGCGCCCTCCCTTAAGTCGTCGTGAAGATCGTGGACCCTTGCAAGCCGCGTGGACGCGCCTGCTTCTTCTCCCTCCTCATTGTCGAGGTCGAGTGCTGAATGGATCGATATGGTTGCCGGGGAGCCGTTCACAAGGTCACTTTATTTTCATGCATAGCGTCGCATCAATTCCAAATTGTGCAAGTGCCGGAAAGAAATTGATGTCATCTAAACATAGAAGGAAGCCTCTGAGGTGAAATCAAGTGGTTGAGCCGGACTTGAGCCATGCTCCGGTCCGGGATGCCGGCATCTGAGCTAAATCGTCTGGAGTTCCAGCCCCCACCACTTGCCCGCCGTGTTTTCCCCCTCCAGGCCCAAGGTCAATGACCCAGTCCGCCGAGCGGATCACATCAAGGTTGTGTTCGACAATCACGAGGGAATTGCCGTCGTCACGGAGTCGTTTCAACACCTTCAACAAGATCCGGACATCGTTGTAGTGCAGGCCGGTTGTCGGCTCATCGAGCAGATAGAGGCAATGCCCTTGATTAGGCTTGGAGAGTTCATCTGCAATTTTGACTCGTTGGGCCTCGCCTCCGGACAGACTATTGGCCGCTTGCCCCAGGTGGACATACCCCAGCCCCACATCACACAAGGCTTGAAGAATGCGTTTCAGTTTGGGGACGGGATCAAAAAACGAGCTGGCTTCTTCCGCTGTCATTTCCAAAATTTCCGCAATATTGCGACCCTTGTAGGTGACTTCGAGCGTTTCACGGTTGTATCTTTTTCCGGAACAGGCGTCGCAGGTGACGTAGGCATCACTCAGGAAATGCATGTCGATCCGAATCTGTCCGTCACCCTGGCATTTTTCACAGCGCCCTCCTTTCATATTGAAGCTAAACCTCCCCGCCTGATACCCTCGTTGTCTGGATAGCGGCAGCTTGGCAAACAATCCTCGAATCAAATCAAAGGCCCCGGTATAGGTTGCCGGATTAGACCTAGGACTACGTCCCAGAGGCTTTTGATCAACGACAATCATCTTATCCAGTGACTCCAGACCTTCGATCGATTCATGCTCCCCGGGCTGCACATTGGAATGGTAAAAATAGCGAGCCAGTGCACGACGCAAAATGTGATCAATCAGGGTGGATTTTCCGCTACCACTCACTCCTGTGACGAGCACCATCATCCCCAAGGGGATCGAAACATCCATACCTGCCAAATTATGTTCCCGGGCCCCGCGGATTATCAGTTCGCCAGTGGGTGCTGGTGTGGGTGTGGGCGCTGGCCCGGGGGCGGATTCTGTAGTGTCCACACCGCTAAGCCATTGCCCTGTGATTGACTCCTTGTTCGCTATGACTTGCTCTGGAGTGCCTGCAGCTAGAAGGCTCCCTCCATGACTCCCCGCCCCGGGGCCGATGTCAATGAGCCAATCCGCAGCTCGTATGGTATCTTCGTCGTGCTCAACGACCACCACCGTATTCCCAATGTCTCGAAGCCGTAACAACGCTTGAATCAAGCGTCTGTTATCCGCTGGGTGGAGTCCGATGCTGGGTTCATCCAATACGTAGATGACCCCTGAGAGCCCGGCCCCTATCTGGGTGGCGAGCCTGATGCGCTGACTCTCACCGCCCGACAAGCTGTTGCTCGGGCGATTGAGGTTGAGATAAGAAAGCCCCACTTCATCGAGAAACTCCAAACGCCGCAATATTTCATGCATTACGCCCTGGAGAGCTTCCCCTTTGTTTCCTGGAAGCTCTTGTCCCTTTAAGACACCCAATGCGTCCTCTACCGATAACGAACACAGCTCATGGATATTCAGGCCTTTCTGACGGTCGACCTTGGACTCCGGGTCGGGGAGCCGGACGGCCAAAATTTCAGGTTTTAGCCGTTGCCCGGCACAGCACGGGCATTGCTTAGCTCTCATGAAGCGGTTCATGCTCTTCCGCACCGCGTTGCTTTTACTTTCGCGGGCAAAGCGTTCAACCGTGTGACATAAGCCTTCAAAAGCTTTTCGGTGTGGGAGCTTGTAACCCTCTTTTTCCCACATCGTTTGAATTTCCTTTTCTCCCGTGCCATAAAAGAGCGCCCGCTTGAAATGTTCTGGGAGCGAGGAAAATGGAGCCTCGACATTCGCTCCCAGGGTTTCGGCCAAAGCTTGGATTTTCTTTCCCTGCCAGGATTGCTTTTTTTTGCTGCCTTTCCAAATAGCCACAGCCCCTCCGGTAATGGACTTCGTAGGATCCGGCACGATCAGCCCGGGGTCACAGGACAGTTCCGTCCCCAATCCATGACAATGGGGGCAAGCCCCCACTCTCGAGTTAAAGGAAAAATGCTTCGGGGAAATTTCTGGCATTTCAAAGCCGGTTTCCGGGTTTCGGTAACTGGTCATGAAGACCTGATCACTCCATGAATTGTCACCTGGCCGCATCACGGATGCGATGAGCTGGCTACCACACATCCTAAGCGAGGCTTCCACGGAGTCAGCAAGCCTGCTTTCCACCCCTTCCCTGATTGCCAAGCGATCGACCACCACCTCGAACTGGTGAATTGAAACAGCTTCATCATGATGGATTTCATCTAACTCATGAACTTCTCCATTGATACGAACTCTCACGTAACCTTGTTTTTGCAGGGACGTCTTCAAGCTGGAAAAATCTCCCGTCTCGCTAAGCGGGACCGACGCCAGAAGCATGAGTTTGCTTTTCTCCGGCAGGCGGCTCAGGGAGCGAACAATCTCAAGACTTGTCAGCTTTTCGAGTCGCTGCCCTGTTGCAGGGTCATGAGGCACTCCAACCGCAGAAAAAAGAACTCGCAAATAGTCATAAATTTCGGTTGATGTGGCGATCGTAGATCTGGGATTACTTACCCCATTGCGTTGATCAATTGCAATCGCCGGACTAAGCCCCTCAATGGAATCGACATCCGGCTTATCGAATTGATCAAGAAACTGCCGAGCATAGGAACTCAAACTCTCGACATAGCGCCGTTGCCCTTCGGCGTAGAGTGTATGGAACGCCAAGGACGATTTACCACTTCCACTGGGGCCGGTGATCACCGTCAGTTTCCCCCGAGGGATCGAGACCTCGATATTTTGCAAATTGTGTTGGCGGGCTCCCTTGATTTGTATCTCGTCCACAAAACAAGCCATAGCCTTGCGTTGGAGAATTTCCAATCATTCTTTCATTTGCATCCTACCTAGCAACTGCTTGTCACCTCATGATCACATGCTTATAATGTGCACTCACCCATGCCAATAGAGACGAACACCTCCAAGTCACTTCTGCATCTCCTTCATCTGATTGTTGTTCTGGCGCTGGCTGCCTGCTCACCCGGATCAAGATTGGCAAAACAACATCCTATCCGCCCGGATGCCCCGGTTGGAACCGAGTCTTTTAAACAAGCAGTATCGGAAGTTGTTGGGGCGGACTGGATCTCAGGAAACAAGGTCACCTCTCTGGTCAATGGTGAGGCCTTTTTTCCGGCGATGCTCGAGTCCATCAAAAACGCAAAACGAACGATCACCTTTGAAACCTACGCCTATATTAATGGCACGGCGGCATACACCTTCACCCAAGCCTTGTGTGAACGCGCGCGCAAGGGGGTGAAAATCCATATGATTCTCGATTCGGTTGGATCGATTGAAATGGGACAGGCAAATATCGATCAACTGCGAACTGCTGGGGTTGAACTTCACTTCTATCACCCCTATTCCATTCTCAGACCCTTGCGTTACAATACCAGAGATCATCGTAAAATCATGGTCGTTGACGGCAAAATTGGCTATATCGGTGGATGTGGTGTGGCGGATGCTTGGACCGGTGATGCCAAAACGCCCAAACATTGGCGTGAAAACCACTACAAGGTGACGGGCCCTGTGGTGGCACAACTGCAACACGCATTCCACGACAACTGGGTTAGAGTAAGCGGTCAAACACTGTCGGGTCCGGCATATTTTCCCAAGCTTCGGCCAACCGGGCCACACCTTGCCCAATGTTTTATTTCAGCCCCCAAGGATAACAACTTTTCCGTTCCTCACCTCTACCGTCAAGTAATTGCATCGGCGCGCCAGCATATCGTTATTGAAAATTCCTATTTCATCCCAGACTCGTCGATCATGGATGAAATCTTTGCAGCCCGCAAACGTGGAGTGAAGGTGGAAGTTCTTGTTCCAGGGGAACATATCGACGCTTGGCCGGTCAGAAGTCTTGCCAGAAGTTATTACGAACGCCTGCTCAGGCACGGCATCACCATCCATGAATACCAACCAACAATGATGCACTGTAAAGTGTTAGTGGTCGATTCCCACTTTGTTTCGATAGGCTCCGCCAATTTCGACCCTCGTTCGATGTATATCAATGATGAGGCCAATTTGAATGTCTTGGACCGTGGGTTTGCACGCCAGCAATTAAAGCTCATCGAGAAGGATAAAAAAGCGTGCAAGGAAATCACGAACCCTCCATCACGATGGAATCCACTCACGCTTCCACGGAGGTTGGTGGCTCAGTTGCTAGCCCCCCAGCTATAACTTGCTGGACCTCGTGCACAAAAAACATCCCTCGATCGAACACGCTCAGCCTGAAGAAAGGTCATGCTCACCGGAAAATAGAAAAAATGACATATTGTGAAAGATTGCTTGATTCGTTTACGTGTGGCGATTTAGTGTCTATTCGTTATGTCTCACTCTTTACCCCCTCACTCCGGCATTCGCACGTTGCTAACCGGACTCTCTCTTCAACTATTGATTATTCTCACCGCTTTTTGTGGAGAAAAAAATGGGCGCCCCTACCTACTGCAGGACGGAGATATTGTGTTTCAGAGTTCGAATGACGTTCAGTCCAAGGCGGTCAAAGCGGCGACTCGGTCACAATGGTCCCACGTTGGACTCGTCTTTTTTCATAATGGCAAGCCATGGGTTCTGGAGGCTGTCCAACCCGTCAAAACGACTCCACTAGCTGATTTTATTGCACGCAGTCCAAAATCATTTCACGCGATGCGATTAAAAGATGCCGCTCAGCACATCAACCGGAAAAGTTCGCAAAAAGCCCGGCAGTATGCACAGCGACAGTTAGGCAAAAACTACGACCCTTATTTCAAGTGGTCCGAGGATCAAATGTATTGCTCCGAGCTTGTATGGAAAATCTACAAATACGCAACTGGCATTGAGCTATGCAAAACGCGCCCCATGAGTTCCTACAATTTCCACCACCCAGATGTGCAACCAATTATCAAACAGCGCTATGGCTCAATAAGTCAATTACCTCTTAATGAAGCCATGGTTGCCCCGTCTGACCTCGCTGAATCCCCCCTGCTTATGGAGGTTCCCCGGTTGAATGCCAAGATTTCAAAAAACTAACGGCAGCTATAAAGTCTAGGCTATTTTACCATCGCCAATCACGGTTTTCCTTCTATCTTCGGCTGCGTGATGCCCAAATACCCATCAGACTTTCAACGCAAAACACTGTGGAACGCCCTGACTGGGCTGGCAATCCTTGTTATCGGACTGCTCTTGTCGTGCCTTATTTGGATAACCGGCAAAGTATTCGGAGTTCTCCAACCTGTGCTTGTCCCATTGGTTGTCGCCGGTATCGTGGCCTACCTACTCGACCCTCTCGTTTCTTGGTTCCAAAAAAAGGGTCTATCTCGACTGAAGTCCGTGATTGTTGTCTTTGCATCATTTCTCATCCTGATTGGGGTCATGGCCTGGCTTGTTGTCCCCCCTATCGTTTCCCAGGTAAGCAACGAACAAAAACGCAATGAGTTGATTGAGAACACCGGAGCTGCACTTGTAAAAATCAAAGAAGTCCCCTGGGTTCACCACTGGCTGGAAAAGGCTGAAACCCAAAAGGCTCAAAATGCCCTCGACCAGGCCAATGGCGAGAACCCTCCTGCCGAGCCTGAAGCCTCTGCCGAACTGCAGTCGGATCATGGGGTTCCCTTTATGGAAACCCGAATGGCCGCGCTACTTCCTGACAACATCGTTGCGACCTCAGCAGGTTGGGTTAAAGGAGGTACAAGCAAAGTGCTTGGTTTTCTGGGGCTTGTCCTGGGATTCGCCATGATGCCGATTTACCTCTACTATTTTCTGAAGGAAAGTTCCGGAATCAAAGCCCACTGGCACGAATACGTGCCACTCAAGGCGTCTCATTTTAAAACCGAAGTGGTTGACACTTTGAGCGAAATCAACGGCTACCTCATTTCCTTTTTCCGAGGGCAATTGCTCGTCGCGGTGATTGACGGCATGCTCGTTGGGATCGCCCTTTGGCTGTTCGGCTTACCATACGGACTGGTCATTGGTCTCTTTATGGCCTTTGTCGGCGTTATCCCCTACATCGGCAATATCCTTTGTCTGATTCCAGCATGCATTATTGCCTATGTGCATTTTGGACAGGAAAGTAATCAGTTTTTCCTCGGGCATAATCCATGGATTTATGTGGCCTCTGTGTGTGCGATTTTCTTTATCGTGCAGCAGATCAACTCATTGGTCACGGCTCCGAAAATTGTCGGGGATTCGGTTGGTCTCCACCCGATGACCGTTATATTTTCGATGCTTTTCTGGTCGATTCTCCTTGGAGGCTTTATCGGAGCGCTTCTTGCCGTTCCGCTGACAGCCGCGGTGAAGGTTTTATTCCGACGCTATATCTGGGAGCGGCGTATTCAGGAGTCTCCGCTAGGCGGAACCCCGCAGAAACCAGACGATGCCGAGGAAGTGAGTGCTTAAATCCCACTTGATCTCATAGATTATGGGCGGTGGAAGTTTTTATCAGGTTCTTTTTTTAAGGAAGAAATCGGGTCTGTTACGCTCACACACCAACAAGTCTGATGGCTTATGCCCACCGCTAAGCACGATTGAACAACCTTCAACAACCATGATTCACCGCTCGCCACTCGCTCAACTTCGTTACCTCGCCTCGATCTTTGCACTTGCGGCACTTTGTATTCTGCCAGTTTCAGCACAGTTCGATCCCTTCTCTGATGGCTTAGAGGAAAAGGAAAAAACCGAGGCGGCCTTGATTTCGGAAGTCAGCAAAGTAGCCCCAGGAGAACGGTTTTTCCTCGGAGTTCGCCTGAAACATAGCGAAGGCTGGCATTCTTACTTCAAAAACCCGGGAGGTCCGGGGCTTCCTTTGGAATTTGACTGGAAACTGCCCGAGGGGTTCAGCTTGGTAAAACTGCATTGGCCGACCCCCCATTTATACAGCAGCGCGGGAATCCAGTTTTATGTCTACGAAGGTGAATACACCCTGCTTGCTGAAATTCAGGCACCGGCAAATACTCAGGCTGGCAAGGAGATCCGTGTAGGTGTTAGCCCAACCTGGCAGCTTTGCGACGACAAAGGGTGTGATCCGCCTCAGTCAAAAGACTTGGAAATTACAATTCCACTGGCTGAAACCACAGAGAAGGATGCCGAGCAGGTTGCCTTTTTTAAAAAGGCGAGAGAAGCGCTTCCAGTCAAAAATATCCCATGGGAGCTATCGGTAAGTGAACAAGGCGGCTCCTATATTTTCGAACTCACCCCGAATACCGAAACGCCTCAAGAGCTTACCGACCTTTATTTTATTAGCTCTGATCAACAAAGTAACGGATCCAGCGCTCAAAAATTGACGAAAAATGACGATGGGACCTACACCCTGACGGCGAGCAAGGCGAAAGAAACCGGCAATGGTGCCGAAGTCATCCACCACCCTCATTTATCAGGTATTCTCTACAATGATGCAGGGTGGAATGGTGCGGCGAAAGGATTCATCGTCGATGAACTTGAGATAACCAAAAAACCACTGGAAGCCGCAGGTATTGGAAAGTTGCTGGGGATTCTCGGAGGAATGCTGATCGGCGGACTAATCTTAAACCTGATGCCCTGTGTGTTCCCTGTCATCGGGTTGAAAATCATGGGCTTTGCCCAGCAGGCTGGCGAAGCCAAAAGCAAAGTGGTCTTGCATGGTGTCGCTTTTGCCGCCGGCGTCTTGATTTCCTTCTGGGTGATCGCAGGTCTCCTGCTCTCACTGCGCAATAAGGCACTGGATGGCTCGGGTGAAGATGTTGGTTGGGGGTACCAACTACAAAACCCCTTCGTCGTTCTGACTATTTTGCTGCTGATGTTCATTCTGGCACTCAATATGTTCGGGGTCTTTGAAATTGGCACCAGTGCCACAGGCGTAGGTGGAAAGCTTCAAAGCAAGCAAGGGCTGCAGGGCTCTTTTTTCAGTGGTGTTTTGGCCACGGTCGTAGCGACCCCATGTTCGGCTCCCTTTCTCGGGGCAGCCATTGGGGCAGCCTTCGCGCTACCGAATGTCCAATTCATGCTATCATTTACGGCCATGGCACTTGGTCTAGCTCTCCCCTACCTCTTTTTATCCATCTTCCCCCACTTGGTGGAAAAACTGCCCCGCCCCGGCCCGTGGATGGAAAGCTTCAAGCAGGGAATGTCTTTTTTACTCTTTGCCACTGCTGGCTACCTGCTCTGGATCTATGTGGCGCAAACCGGCATGGACTACATGCTGAATGTTGTGCTTGGCCTGAGCATCATCGCCATGGCCCTGTGGGTTTACGGTCGATGGAACTTACCGCACAAGAGCGGCAAAGCGCGGAATATTGCCCGGGGGCTGACACTCGCAGGTTTGGCTCTTGGTCTCTTTGCCTGCTGGCCTCCGGACACCAGTAATAAGATCAAATGGGAGAAGTGGAGTGAAGCCAAAGTGGAACAACTCTTGGAAAACGACACCCCGGTATTTGTCGATTTCACAGCCACTTGGTGTGCCACCTGCCAAGTGAATAAAAAAACAGCCTACACCGATGAGGTCGTCGATCTCTTCAAACGTTATGGGGTGGTTGCCTTGAAGGCAGACAAAACAAGCCCGGACCCGGAAATTGAGAAGAAACTACAGGAGCTTGGCCGCACCGCCATCCCCGTCAATGTTCTCTACATCCCTGGGGTGGAGGAACCGATCATCACTCCTGAAATTCTGACGCCCGACTATATGAAGCGTTTGATCACCGAGAATCTGGAAAAGCCTGACAGCGCTGAATAAACCGTTGCAGCGGATGCCAGATCAAGGGCGAACTCATGATCAGAAGACGAGCTCTCCACGGCGCCGGATGAGCTTAAAGAGAAAGCAGCGCATGCCTCTGCTTTTTTCTCGTTCCCTGTGGTGTAGATTCGGTGTCATGGTTCTTGACTCCACCGGTCCTCCCCTCTAGCTTGCCGCACCTCGGACGCGCCATGGTGCGGTTCCCGATGCCCATTTTTAACCGATACCCATCATTTCATTATGAACATCACTGTCGAAAAACAACCAGAATGCACAGCCACCCTGCGTGCGGAATTCCCAGCTGACCACGTCTCATCCGAGCGTAAAAAAATCGTCAAAGGTTATGCTAGCCAAGCCAAGATCCCCGGATTCCGTCCCGGCAAAACTCCCGTTTCCGTGATCGAGAAGCGCTTTGGTGATGCAATCAAAGAAGAGCTTGAATCCCGACTGATCAACGATGCTTGCTCCGGTGCAGTCAAACAGGAAGAAGACCTGAAGGTGCTTCAGTTTAAAAACCCTGAGTCCATCAACCACAATGATGACGGAACCTTTGCTTTTGTGATGCCTCTTATTCTCGCTCCCACTTTTGAGCTTCCGGAATATAAAGGAATCGAAGTCAAGCTTGCTTCAGCCGAAGCAAGCGAAGAAGAAATTCAGCGCGAACTCGATGGAGTGCTTGAGCGTTATGCGGATTACAAGGAGATTGAAGATCGGCCGTTACAGACCGACGACATCGCCGTAATCGACTTCACTTCCACACTGGAAGGCAAGCCTCTTGAGGAAGCGCTCGGAAAACCTGCAGGTATCCTTGGTGGCAAGGAAGATTACTGGGTCCGCATTCAGGAAGACGCCTTTTTGCCAGGCTTCAGCGAACAGCTTGAAGGTGCCTCCATCGGCGACTCACGTGAAGTTACCTGTGCCGTGGGCGACGACTTCCCCTTGGAAGATATTCAGGGTAAAGAGCTTGTCTTTGCTGTCACCGTCAAAGGCATCAAGGAGCAAAACCTACCTGAACTGGACGATGCTTTTGTTGCCGACACCCTGCAATTTGGTGAAGGCAAAACTGTGGATGACCTCAAGGAGCTCATCTCTGATCAGGTGAAGATGCAAAAAGAACGCCAGATCGAAGAAAGCAAGGTCAACCAAATCGTCGAGCAACTGATCGAACGTGTGGACTTCGAACTGCCCCAAGAGTTGGTCACAGCCGAAGCTCAGGGCAGCGCCGATGACATGGTCGCCCGTGGCGCCCAGGCTGGTCTGAGTGATGAAGAAATTGAAGCACAACAAGCTGATATTATCGCCACCGCTCAAATCCAGGCACGCAACAATCTCAAGACGAACTTTATCCTACAGGAAATTGCAGCCGCAGAAGACATCAGTGTCAGCGAGCAAGACCTGCTCCAGAGAATCTCCGCCATGGCCCAGCAAGAGAAGAAGCCCGTCAAGTCCTTCATCCGCGAGTTGCAGAAGTCAGGTCGCATCAACGGTCTGCAAAATTCAATGCTGATAGGAAAAGCAATCGACTTCCTGGTGGAAAATGCTCAGATTGAAGAACTGGCGAACGAAGAAGAAGCTGAGGCTTAATCAGCCGGTTTTTTCCTTTGTCCCGGTCATTCACCATTTATCCATTAACTCATTTGCAACTATCCATGGATTCAAATCCTCAAAACAACTACTACATCCCCACCGTCATCGAGTCCGATGGCCGTGGGGAACGCGCCTTTGATATCTACTCCCGCCTGCTAAAGGATAGGATCATTTTCATTGGCACCGGCATCGATGATGGCGTCGCGAACTCCGTGATCGCCCAATTGCTGTTCCTGCAGATGCAGGATCCCAAAAAAGATATTCATATCTACATCAACTCCCCAGGTGGCTCGGTGACAGCAGGACTTGCTATTTACGACACCATGCAATTCCTGACCTGCGATGTGAACACCTACTGTATCGGTATCGCAGCATCCATGGGAGCCGTTTTGTTGACTGCCGGGACCAATGGTAAACGCTTCTGCCTGCCAAATTCCCACGTCATGATTCACCAGGTGTCCGGTGGAGCCCAGGGAACGGCAGCGGATGTCGAGCGAACCTTCGGATTCATGATTGATCTGAAAAAGCGTCTCAACACCATCCTTTCGAAGCATACCGGCAAAACCGAGAAGCAAATTGAAAAAGATGCCGATCGAGATAATTACATGTCCGGCAAGGAAGCTACAGCCTATGGCTTAGTAGATAAGGTGCTGGAAAATCGCAAGGAACTCCCCGACGGAGCATCCTCCGATGACGCAAAAAAGTAAGACAAACGCTCTGATTTAAGCTATCATCGGGGTGTCCGGCAGAATCCATCTGTCTGACACCCCGTTTTTTGGCAAAGTCCATTTCTGGATGTTCAAAAGTCATTTCCCCGCCGCACACATTTCAACATCGATCTCCCTACACCTCGCCCAATCTATTCTTCATCAAACTCATCATGGCACGTTCAACCAATCTCACCATGTGCTCCTTCTGTGGCAAAAGTCACTCAGAAGTGAAAAAGCTAATTGCCGGCCCCGCTGTTTATATCTGTAACGAATGCATCGAAGTTTGTTCTTCGATCATGGAAAAAGAACTCAGCCAAGCCAAAAGCTCCTTTCCTGAGGCTAGTATTGACCAAAATACCATCCTGACCCCCGCCGAGATCTCCGCCAAGCTCGACGATCATGTCATCGGTCAGGAAACAGCCAAAAAAGTCCTTTCCGTCGCTGTCTACAATCATTACATGCGACTCGGACAAGGGCAAATCGACACCGCTCCCGAATTCTCAGAGGTCGACATCGAAAAATCCAATATTCTGATGCTTGGGCCAACCGGATCAGGCAAAACTCTGCTGGCCCGCACTCTGGCAAAGGTGCTCGATGTTCCCTTTACCATCGTAGACGCCACCACCCTCACGGAGGCTGGTTATGTAGGCGATGACGTAGAAAACATCATCCTGCGCCTACTTCAAACAGCTGACTTTGATGTCGAAAGAGCTGAGCGAGGTATTATCTACGTTGATGAAATCGATAAAATCGGTCGAACCACCCAGAATGTTTCCATTACCCGCGATGTCTCGGGTGAAGGCGTTCAGCAAGCGCTGTTGAAAATCCTCGAAGGAACCGTCTGTAACGTCCCGCCACAAGGTGGACGCAAACACCCGCAGCAGGAATATATCCAGGTCAACACCGAGAAGATTCTTTTCGTCTGCGGTGGTGCCTTTGTCGGGATAGACGACATCATCAGCCGTCGACTCGGGAAACACGTTCTCGGATTCCATGAGGAAGGAGAATCCGCAGATCAAGTCAACGACGCTGAGCGTTTGCTCGAAAAAGCAGAGCCTGAGGACCTGCTGCACTTTGGCCTGATCCCGGAATTCATCGGCCGCTTGCCAATTATTTCATCGCTTCGCCAGTTGACGACAGATGAGCTTATCGAGATTCTTACCCAACCAAAGAACGCCTTGATCAAGCAGTATACAAAACTGCTCGCCATGAGCGGAGTGAAACTCAAAGTCACCAAAGACGGATTGCACGCACTCGCAGAAGAAGCCCTGAAACGAGGAACCGGAGCTCGCGCACTGCGGTCTATTTTTGAGAAAATCATGCTCGATGTGATGTATGAAGTCCCCAGCCGGAACAACATCGCCTCAGTCACCATTAACCGTGGCGTCGTCGAAGGTAAACGCGCGCCCATAATGCGTAAAAAACGAGCCGATGCTGCTTAAGTGGGGCGGGCTCGTCTCCCACTTCCTTTTGGCGAATCAAAAAGCCAACAAAAAATTGCCACTCCCGAGCTGGGAATGGCAATTTTTTTATGAGTGTGATCGTTGTCTGACCGATTAGTCGGATGAGGCAACGCGGGTGATTTTCTTTTCTTTGTGAATCTTTAACACGCTAGGCGTGTTGGCAACGGTTTTGATCACCTTGTCATCAAGGACAACCTCTACCGCAATGCCAATAACGTGATCGATCCGGCGACCACCTTCAGAGAAACCGTTCTGGACATAATAGATATCTTTTTGACGACCGTCAAAAAGGCCGGGGAGGTCCAAATCCCCGTCATCGATGCTACATCATCCACCGCCGCCGCCACTTGGGACTGGTGGGGCTGTTCCTTTTTTACTGGCTCGGACAATATCAATCTTGGCCGTTTGTAAGGTGCTGGTGTCCTGACCGTAAATTTTATCAAACACAAGAACACCTTTGGCTACCTGCGGCGTATGCTTGGGACCTCCCGGTTTGAGAGTGCCCACGCAATAATAGTAATGATAACGCAACTCCAATTCCTCAACCGGTGTTTTGCTCCTATTGTAAACCGTGATGTCAAAGTAGGTAGGAACGGCTGAAGTCCGAACCAAACCTTCCTTGCTGCGAATCGACTTTTCCTTAATCTCCTTGAATGAGACGCTGACGTCTTTGCTCACTGCCAAGGTGTCCTGGTTGTCGAGCACGTATTTCTGGTCATCATCAGACAGCAGGTCGATATTGAATCGCTTCTCATTGCCTGAGGCGAGCCTCACTGTGACAACTTTACTCTTACTGTCATAGCCGGTCAGCAGACCGCTGAATGACTTGTCTTTGCTAGCGCTTCGGAATGTCCGCTCTTCAAGGGCCTGACCGGGTAGGATCAAGGCCGCGAGCGATAACATACACAAACATCGCTTTTTTAGTGTGTATTTCATAGGTGTATGAAGAATATTGCAGCAATCTATCAAATCCGACAAGGTGTTTTTTATGGTTTAAAAAAAATACCAGTTCATCTGGAGGATGAAGCGGGTCCAAAAATGCACCTGCTTGTTACTATTGACCATAGGGCATAGCGTCTAGTTTGTGTCAGGCATGAAGCGATGATTCCCACAACCCAATGAATTCGTGCAATTAATCACAGGGCCTCGCCCGTTCATTTGATCGAGGATTTTTCATGCTGTGGCGAGCCAAAAGCTTCGTAAAATTTATCTCCAGTCGACACATCCTCCTTGCATGAATAGAGGCAGGCGATATGAATGCCTCTGTCATGAGCACCGCTAATCATCTCGACCAACTTAAGCAGTTCACCACCGTCGTTGCCGACACCGGTGATTTCGCCAGCATGGAGGAATACCAGCCACAGGATGCGACCACCAACCCATCACTTATCCTTCAAGCGGCATCCAAACCGGAATATCGTCCCCTCGTAGAACAAGCCATTTCCGAACATCAATCATCGGAACTGAAGGGCAGTGCTCTGGTTGAAAGCGTTATCGACCGGATCCTCATCCTCTTTGGGGTGGAAATTCTCAAGATTGTGCCAGGTCGGGTTTCAACCGAGGTCGATGCCAGACTCTCTTTTGATACAGAAGGAACCGTCGAAAAAGCGAGACAGTTGATTGACCTATATGAAAAAGAAGGCGTCAGCCGAGAGCGGATCCTCATTAAAATTGCAGCTACCTGGGAGGGTATCCGAGCTGCTGAAGAACTCGAAAAAGATGGCATTCACTGTAACCTCACCCTTCTTTTCTCTTTTGCCCAGGCTGTCGCATGTGCCGAAGCCGGCGTTCAGCTCATTTCACCATTTGTTGGCCGTATTTACGACTGGTATAAAAACAAAACAGGGATCGACTACCAAGGCGGCGATGATCCGGGAGTGCAATCCGTGCAGAAAATCTACAACTACTATAAAAAATTCGGCTATCAAACAGAAGTGATGGGAGCCTCTTTCCGCAATACGTCTCAGATTACAGGCTTGGCAGGCTGCGACCTCCTCACCATCAGCCCCAGATTACTTCAAACGCTTCAAGATACAGAAGGCGAGCTCAAGGCCAAGTTGACACCTGAATCGGCAGCAGTGTCAGACTTGGGAAAAATCACCCTCGACGAAAAAGCCTTTCGCTTCATGTTTAACGAAGACGCCATGGCTACGGAGAAAACGGCCGAAGGGATTCGGAGCTTTTCAGCGGATATCGTCAAATTGGAAGAGCTCATTCAGAGCTTACTGACTAAGTAATCCACAATACACCCGTCTCACATTACAACGCCCGATCTGGATCAAGCCCAGATCGGGCGTTTTGCCTATTAGCGCATGGATTAGCTTCGCGAAAGGATAAAGACTTAGCATATGATCTGAAAAAAACTGCGTCATTTGCCGGATTCAGTATTGCAAATGCCCAGATGCAGGTCTACAGCCACCCGCATGTCCAAGGAAACCACTCTGATTCTACTCAAGCCTGATGCCATTGAGAAAAATATCGTCGGCCTGGTCCTCTCTCGTTTTCAAGAGATTGGCTTCAGCATTCACGGTATTAAAATGATGCAACTTTCAGAAGAGCTGTTGGCTGAACACTACTCCCATATTGCTGACCAGCCGTTTTTCCCTAATATCGTCAAATTCATGACCAGCACCCCCGTCATCGCCATTGCTTTCGAAGGTGAGAACGCCATTCGTCGTGCACGGGAACTGATGGGACCAACCAACTCCTTGGAAGCCCCCGCAGGAACCATCCGAGGAAACTACGGGCAGGACATGATGGTTAACGTGTGCCACGCCTCCGACGGACCGGAAGCCGCACAGGTTGAGTTGAAGCGCTTTTTCTCAAAAGACGAGTTGTTTACCTTCCCAGCTAAGTAGGCTTCCCCCTATCCCTTTCCCCCAAAAGGAGCCGCCCGATTTCATCGGGCGGCTCCTTTTTTATAGAAGGGGATCCAGGATTTGCTCTAGCTCAGCACGGCGCTGAGCATTCTATGCCATAGCTTACGCATAAATTCATATTATGGAATTCAGACCTTGCCAGTCGACACTCCAACAACTAATAATCGGCCAGCCAACGCTATATTTTTTATGAGCTCATCCACTTGTCTTCCCTGCCGCGCCCTCTGTCAATTTTGGCAATCCTCCATCGGTAAAAAACTTGTTGTCGCCCTCACAGGCGCCTTCCTTGTGTTGTTCCTCGCGGGACACCTTGTAGGCAACATGTTAATTTACCAAGGTTCCGAAGCCTTCAACCACTACGCCCATTTTCTTCACACCATGTTGCACGGCTGGGGAATCTGGCTGTTCCGCCTCACTATGCTTGCCGCGCTTGGACTGCACATTGTCGCCACGGTTCAACTGGTGAAAGCCAACCGTGCCGCCCGACCATCACGCTACCAGGCAGATGATACCATGGTTGCATCCAAATCCTCACGGATTATGATCTACAGCGGTCTGACGATTCTCGTCTTTTTTGTCTTCCACATCCTCCATTACACCGTCCGCGTCACTGGAGACCTGAAAGTGCTCGCTGAATTCGGTCAAAACTGGGCCATGACAGTGAAAGGATTCCAGAACCCGATCGTGGTGATTTTCTATGTGCTCGCCATGGGGCTGCTTTGCTCCCACCTCAGCCACGGGGTTGCATCGATTTTCCAAACCCTCGGCTTGCGTTCCCGCAAGACTGAAGGATTGATTTCATTACTCTCGAAAGGCTACGCCATCGTCCTCTTCGTTGGTTTTTCCTCCATCCCAGTGGCCTGCCTGTTTGGGTTCGGAAAAAAAGAAATGAACACCACCACTGAATTGGTCGATACCCTGCAGAAGAAAGGATACTGCGAACTGCCTGAATTACTCGAAGGTAGAAACCTGACCGAATACGCCAGAGAAATCGAGCTTGCTCCTTCGATCAAGAAGAAGTCCGGCTGCAGTTCATGCCCTGATTGCAAGTAATTCCGACAAGCAACTGAAGATTCCTAAATCACTCTTTCCTCAACCATTACCCTTTTAAACACCATGTCACTAGATAGCAAAATTCCAGAAGGCCCGATCGAGCAGAAATGGACCAAACACAAAATGGACTCCAAGCTCATCAACCCGGCGAACAAGCGGAAATACACCGTTATCGTCGTCGGTTCCGGCCTCGCCGGTGGAGCTGCCGCAGCCTCCCTTTCCGAAATGGGATACAAGGTTAAGTGCTTCTGCTACCAGGATAGCCCGCGCCGCGCACACTCAATCGCGGCTCAAGGAGGTATCAATGCCGCTAAAAATTACCAGAACGACGGCGACTCCGTTTATCGTTTGTTCTACGACACGGTCAAAGGTGGTGACTTCCGGGCACGCGAAGCCAACGTTTACCGATTGGCCGAGGTTTCCAATGAGATCATCGACCAGTGCACCGCCCAGGGTGTCCCCTTCGCCCGCGAATACGGCGGTCTTCTCGACAACCGTTCATTCGGTGGAGCTCAGGTTTCACGGACATTCTACGCTCGTGGCCAGACGGGTCAGCAACTCCTGATCGGCTGCTACCAAGCGCTGGAAAAAGAAGTTGCCAAAGGAGGTGTGGAAATGTTCACCCGCACCGAGATGATGGATGTCGTCAAGGTCAACGGACATGCCAAAGGGATTGTCGTGCGCGACATGGTCACGGGTGAAGTCAGCTCCCATGCTGGTGATGCCGTAATTCTTGCAACCGGGGGATACGGAAACGTCTTTTTCCTCTCCACCAATGCCATGGGGTGCAACGTCACCGCCGCCTTCCGGGCCCACAAGCGGGGTGCTTATTTCGCCAACCCATGCTACACCCAGATTCACCCGACCTGTATTCCAGTCAGCGGTGACTACCAATCCAAGCTGACTCTGATGTCAGAGTCCCTGCGAAATGACGGCCGCATCTGGGTTCCCAAATCCAAGGAAGATGCCGAAGCCATCCGCACAGGCAAGAAAACGCCCGAGGATATTGCTGAGGACGACCGCGACTATTATCTCGAACGGAAATACCCATCCTTTGGTAACCTTGCCCCACGTGATGTTTCATCCCGAGCAGCCAAGGAAGCCTGCGACGACGGCCGCGGTGTCGCACCAACCGGACTCGGTGTGTATCTCGACTTCAAGGATGCAATTGCTCGCCTTGGTGAGGATGTCATCCGGGCCCGCTACGGAAACCTCTTCCAGATGTATGAAAAGATCACCGGTGACAATCCATACAAAACACCGATGCAAATCTACCCTGCTGTGCACTACACCATGGGAGGACTCTGGGTTGACTACAACCTGCAGACTACCGTTCCCGGACTGCACTGCCTCGGTGAAGCCAACTTCTCGGACCACGGAGCCAACCGACTCGGAGCTTCCGCTCTGATGCAAGGATTGGCTGATGGATACTTTGTTATCCCCTCCACCATCGCCGTTTATCTTGCCGGAGAAAAACCAGGCAGCATCACCACCGAAATGGATGAGTTCAAACAGGTGGAAAAAGATGTGCAAGATCGCATGGACGCCCTGATCAATGTCAAGGGTAACCGCACCGTTGACTCTTTCCACAAGGAACTGGGTCTCCTGATGTGGGATAACTGCGGTATGGCCCGCACGAAAGAAAGCCTTGAAAAGGCGCTCGAGCGCATTCCTCAGATCCGTGATGAGTTCTGGAAAAATGTTCGAGTCCCCGGCGAAGCCTCCGGTATCAATGCCGAACTGGAGAAAGCAGCCCGCGTCGCCGACTTCCTCGAGTTCGCCGAGGTCATGTGCTACGATGCGCTGGAACGCGATGAATCCTGTGGTGGTCACTTCCGCCTCGAATACCAATTCACCAACGACTCCCCAGAGGTGCAAGCCGGAACCACCCAACCTGGTGAAGCCATGCGCCGTGACGACCAATTTGCCTACGTCGCAGCCTGGGAATTCAAGGGGGTTGGAGCCAAACCCGACCTTCATAAGGAGGAACTCAGTTTCGAAAGCATTCAACTTGCCATCCGAAGCTACGCCTAAGCCACTGACACCATCATACATTTGAACCTTTAACGATTTACTAACAATGTCCAAACTGAATCTCACTCTCAAAGTCTGGCGTCAGAAAAACGCAAACGAAGAAGGGCACATCGAGACCTACGATGCCAAGGATATCCCGATCGAGGCATCCTTTCTGGAAATGCTCGACATCGTCAATGAACGTATTCTCAACGACGGCGGCGAACCCATTCACTTCGACCACGATTGCCGTGAAGGTATTTGCGGGCAATGCTCACTTACAGTCAATGGCATCCCCCACTCCAAGGAGCGAGGCATCACCGTTTGCCAGCTTCACATGCGGAAGTTTAAATCCGGTGATACCATTTGGATCGAGCCATGGCGCGCCAAGGCCTTCCCATTGCTGCGTGACCTGATGGTTGATCGGTCTGCTTTTGACCGCATCATCGCAGCCGGTGGCTACATCGACGTGCGCACCGGTTCGGCCCAGGATGCCAACAACCTGCCTATTGCTAAAACCAAAGCGGATGCCTCCATGGATGCCGCGGCATGTATCGGTTGCGGTGCCTGCGTGGCAGCCTGTAAGAATGCAAGTGCTATGCTGTTTGTTTCTGCGAAAGCTGCACACCTCAATTTGCTGCCACAAGGGTCTCCTGAGAAGGATAGACGCGTGCTCGGCATGGTGCGTCAGATGGACGCTGAAGGATTTGGTAACTGCACCAACCTTTACGAATGTGAAGCGGTCTGTCCTAAAGAGATCAGCGCTGAAAACATCGCACGTCTCAACCGCGATTACGCCATGGCTGTGACGCGCGAGGCTCTTGCCTAATCAACGAGCGTTCATCAAAACGCCAATCTCATCCCATTTACATCAACGGGCCCTCCGAATCAACGGATGGCCCGTTTTTGATGTGATTCGGGGCAATCGATCCGGGACTCATGGATCACCTAGGGCGTTTTTGTACACCTGATCCGATCATCCACCGTTTCGTCTGATTGGCGGAGTGATATGATCCAGTTATTCCTCCCCGTGAAGGCTAGAAATAGAAGTTGTAGATCAACTCGAGCGGTTCACCGTCCAACTCCTTGACCACGGCACTTGGCATCTTGGGAAGCTTTGCCTGTCTGATCGCACGCTGGGTAAAGCCACGTTCAATGAAATTGGCAGCAATCACCTCTTGAAACTTAACCCCTGAAACCTTCCCCTTTTCATCGACGTAGAACCTCAATGAAATCACTCCCGGAACGATGTGGTCTCGGTGCTGCTCACAGTTGCGCCTCCACTGAAGCTCCACGGCCTTGCTCACCTGAGCCTGGTAGCGGCCGAGAGCCGTGTTCTTGACATTGAGGGAGCTTTTGCCTCGTCGATTGATTGACCCGGTTACTCGATTTTTCCGTGAGTGCCCGCTGAATCCGTCTTTTTTAGGTTTCTGGTCAATTTCTTCACCCTGACTCTCCTTGTTTTCTCCCTCATTGGGGCGTTCTTTCGGTGATTCATCGGCTTTCGGTCGATCCTGAACAAGCCCCTTGCCTTCTCCAGCATCCGTATTCGGCAACATCTCTCCTTTATCGAGATGCTTGTTTTTTGGCCGGGCTGAGTCTTCTTGCTCGGGTTCCGGGGTTTCGACTTTAGGAGCAATATCAACATCCGGAGTGTCCTTTCGTGAGGCGGTTTCCTCCTGTGGAGTTTCGGTTTCCTCTCCGGTTTTGTCCATGCCCACCGATCCGTCTTCGTATTCACGTGTCACGGTCTCAACTTGCCCTGGAAATAATGGGTTCTCACCATCCTGAGATGGCGTATTGGGGTCGGCCCCCAGTGTGGGAGCCAAATCCGAAGCTGCCAACGTGTCGCGATCACCGATCAAGTCAGTGGGTTGGTCCGGGGTTCCTGCCTGATCTTCCGAGGTTCTCGCATACTTGCGTTTCTGCTCGGGTAAAGCCTTCTCCTGCTGGGGTGGCTGCTCCTCGGCAATTTCGGGTTTCGGGATTTTGGGTATTTCAGGTAGCGGCGGCAACTGCTTTGGCTGAGGCAAAGGTTCCGGCTCCGGCAATTCGACGGGTTCGGGTTCAACAAAGGGTTTTAACACCACCGTTACTTCGGGCTCAGGGCGCTCCTCATATGGAGTCTCTTGATAGGCAAAAATAGGCAGATCCCAAAGAATCAGCAATATCCATGAACCAAAGACCAGTCCGTGCACAGCAAATGCGGCGGCCACCGAGATGATGGCGCGCTTCTGAATCAAGCTGAACTGGCTCATGCCCATGATTTTACTGCCAAATAGCAAATACGAAACTATAATTTACAAAAGATCCCGCCATCGTGACGGTTGACTTCATCGGACGGCTCATCCAGTCTGGGTGCGTGAAGATCCAGGTTGATTGTAGAGAACCACAGCGAATCGACCAATTTCTGGCGTCGAAACTGCCCGAGCTTTCCCGGTCGAGAATTCAATCCCTCTTAAAATCAGGGGATATTCTACTCAATGGAAGCAAAAGCAAAGCTAAGCAATCGGTCAGTGATGGGGATCTGATTGTGGTGGAGGTGCCCGAACCCGAACCCGCAGAGGCTCAAGCACAGGAAATCCCACTCGATGTTCTCTATGAGGATGACGATATCATTGTCATCAATAAAGCTCACGGAATGGTCGTTCATCCTGCCGCAGGCAATGCAGACGGAACACTCGTCAATGCTCTGCTCCATCATTGCCATGGCCAATTAGCAGGCATCGGCGGCGTGGAACGCCCCGGTATCGTTCACCGGCTCGACAAGGACACCTCCGGCTGCATTGTTTGTGCTAAAAACGACAAAGCACACCAGTCCTTGGTCGGTCAATTCGCAGAACGCAACACAGAAAAACAATACCTCACCGTAGTACAAAGCCCACCCACCCAGCCGGAGGGCCACATCTTCACCCATATAGGCAGGCATCCGGTCAACCGCATGAAAATGGCGGTATGCAACCCAGGCTCAGGCAAAACGGCCATCACCGATTACAAGGTGCTTTACCAGGCACCGGACAATACCTGCCTCGTTCTCTGTGACCTCCACACCGGCCGAACCCACCAGATCCGAGTGCATATGGGCCACTTGGGCACGCCTATCCTGGGAGACCCCATCTACGCAAAACCAGCAAGGCAGGTATGCCAACCAGGAAGGTTGATGCTGCATGCCTGGAAGTTATCGCTCGATCACCCACGGACATCTGAGCGCCTGGCTTTTCTGGCACCTGTCCCCGAGGCCTATCGTCCCTGGACCCAGGCATGTGAGCTCGGTCTCGAATAATCGAGTTCGCCACCAAGCTGTATGCTCAAACCATTCTCCCAGTTAAATTGGCAGAATGGTTTGAGTTTAAGATGATGATTCAGTCAGCAAGCTGAATGGCAAGGGAGCACTTGACTCTCTTTGATCTCAGCACCAGTATTCAGGCCATGAATAACGATGAATCATTGATCAATTCGCTCCTGCCAGCAGTTGAACAACAACTTGAATCGGATCAAACACCATACGTCAAATCCACCTTTTCTCGTTTGGTGGAAAAAGAAAAGACTAGTCCAGACGACGCCAAGGAAATGATCGCTTATTGTCTGGCCGAGGAGTCGAACCGTATGTTTATTGAGCAGAGGGATTTCGACCAAGCCCGCTACCGGGAGCTGCTTGATCTTCTGCCTGAGGTTGAAGTCTGACGTCCCCTTTTGCTTTATTCTTTCTTCTTCAGGGCCTTGAGCCACTTGGGGGTATTTCGCAAGCGCAGTTGCAATTGCGCTTCGTAAAGCGATTCAGGGCTGACGGGTTTTCCCAATGATTCCAGAGTTGATGTTTGTTCGGGCACAAAATTCACCAAGCCACCGTGGAAACCAATGACGTGAGGCATGATGATCTGCCCGTATTTTTTGTTGGTTTTGACAAACTCATAGGGGGCTTTTTTATCTTGGCTGGTATTGTGGTAATTCCAAAAAACAGCCCCCTCCAGATGGTTTGGCTGGCTTTGAACGGCACCACCCCAACGGCCATCTATAAAACCTCCGGTCACACGATCAAACAAGGTGTGACGGGGTTGTGAGGCATGCGCTTCGAAACTGGTGTCCGACGGATATCGAATCCGCCAAAAAACATTGCCTGAACTCATTCCCCCGACACCACAGGCGTGATGCTGGCTTGCCCGGTCATCGATCAACGCTCCTAAGCAGTGGGAACTATTACGAAAGGCAACAGCAGCGTGCCCCTTGTTGCCGTCCAGCAGGATCTCGGACACTGTGATATGCGCGCTGTTATTCAATGATAAGGCATTATTGCTATCCGTGAATCTGCACCTTCGGACCCAGCCATTGGCCACATGAGAAAATGACAGCAAGCTCCAGCCACCATCATGCAAGGCCGATTGATGATGGACAAATTTTTCATGCCAATTTCCGACAAACGCAATATCCTCGATACCCACGCCCACAATGGGAGACCACTGTTCCACGGTCCACCCCTCATCAGGGTTAACAGCGTAGTGTAATGGGGCTCTCAAGGTCACTTGTGATTGCTGCACTGACTTGACTTGGTGGTATTCACGGATTTGAACACCCCCTTCCATGATCTTTTTCCATTCGGCCCTGGGTTTGTAGGGGGCCAAAGCACTCGCTATCGCCGATTTAGAGTTGTCCCTGCGTCGAATTCCAACCCAATCACCAGCTTGAAGTCGATCCGGAGTATCCATCTGGATCTTCAAGCTGTCTACTGGTGAGGGCTGAACCAACTTCCCGAGCTGCTTTGATTTTCTCCATGGAGCCGACACTTGGATCATGTAGGGAGTGGTCCACATTTTATCAGGATCCTTGGCTTCGAGAGCGTGCCGCATAAACAACTCAGTGCCGCCTGCTCCCGATCCGGAACCACGCAGTATGATACGACTCGACTGAACCCTGATAATTGCGTTCTGATCGTCGCCTGGTTCATTGATAAGAAAGCGACCACGCGGAAAATAAATAATCCCCCCTCCTGCCTTGCTCGCGGCATCAATGGCTTTCTGAATAGCGATCTTATCCGATTTCCCATCATTGGGGGTGGCACCATACTGGGTCACATCAAAGGTGCGCCCTTTGACGTCCGGGATAGGGACCTCCCCTCGTCGGTATCCCACATAGGAATAATCAATCAGCGGGGTTGGTTTGCCGGATTGTTTGGCCTTCTGATACGCACTCCACGTAGGGCTTACTTGATGCACCGCTTCACAATCACAACGACTCGTCTCAGCCTTTGAGATGGGAGTCGAGCTCAAGATGCCCCCCAATGCGGACAAATAAAAGAAATGAGAAGCATTCATAAAATCGATACAGGCATTCCCATTACTTTGGTTTCATCTTGGAGCTTGAATCTTGAGCAACGTCACGCTTCCAATCCTTCAGCAGGGACAATAGTTTTTGAGTTTGTTCTGGCTTCGTTTTTGATAGATCGGATTGCTCACCCACATCTTGTTTGAGGTTGTAGAGCAAAACTTTTTTCTTGTCTAACACCAGCTTGAAATCCCCCTGCCGAACGGCAACCCCTCGCCCCGTGCTCCAGAACAAGGTTCGAGGAGCCAACGGCTTACCCTGCAGAGCGGGAAGAATATCAACACCGTCGAGTTCACGTTTATCTTCAACCTTCCCTCCAGCGAGAGAAACGAACGTGGGAAACAAGTCCATCGTCATCATGGTTTGGTGGCAAGTTTGCCCCTGTTCCAGGTGTTCCGGCCAATTGAAGATTCCGCAGACGCGATGGCCACCTTCCCATATGCTTCCCTTTTTACCTTTTAACACCCCGGCAGACCCCGAACGCGCTGGGCCGTTATCGGAGCAGAAGACGATCAATGTGTTCTTCCTAATTTGCAGACGCTCAAGCTCGGTTACCAGTTTGCCAATGCCCTCGTCCATCACCTCCACCATTTCTTTATATATGGCTTGGGGATTTTCCAATACCTGTCGAGGTTGTTTGCCATGGGGTTTCCCAACAACACGGTGTCCCGGAGTCTTTCTCCCCTGCAAGGGATAATGCGGAGCTCCATGTGTCAGCATAAGGAAAAACGGACGGTCTTTATTTCGTTTAATGAAGTCGACCCCATGTTGTGAAATGAGGTCGGTGATATATCCGGGTTCGTCTTTGAGTTCATCCTGCACCCACCAGTCAGCATACCCTTCTTGATCAATATGACGGTGGTAATCCACATTGCCGGAGACGAAGCCTCTAAATTCATCGAAGCCTTGTTTCACCGGGTTAAACTTGGCTTGATAACCCAAATGCCACTTACCAAACATGGCTGTGCGATAACCCAACGACTTCATAGCTTCAGCCACCGTCCACTCATTGGTGGCAAGGCCGGCATGTCGATGGCTCTTTGCTGTGATCACACCCGTAACACCACTCCGTTGTTGATATCTTCCTGTGATCAAAGCGGCCCGCGTGGGAGAACAAACCGCACCATTCGAATGGAAATCAGTGCACCTCACCCCGCCGGTTGCCAACTTGTCCAATACCGGGGTCTCAATCAATTGGGAACCATAACAAGATAAATCAGCATAGCCCAAATCATCAGCCATGATTAAAATCACGTTAGGCTTGTCCGCCGCCATGACCTGCAATGCGAATAGTATCGAGCTAAGAGCAATCAACAACTTCATATCTTCACTATACTGGTTATGAGGAATACAATTTTCATATTCTTTGGCATAGGTCATGTATGCCCCACGCTACTCGAGTGCATACCATCGTTTCCACTCGGTTGCATATGAACTATCGGGACGCCGCCGATTACTTTTGATCCCAATAGCGCATCATAAACTGGTCATTGCGCTTGGAATATTTTTTCGTCCACAATGGCTCAGGCAATGACGCGTCCCAGGTCCGAAGCAAGGGTTCAAGTTCAGTTGCTTTTTCCGGGTGTTGCTTCAGCAGGTTCAACTGTTCGGTCTGGTCTGACTTGAGATTGAACAAAAACTTCGGCTGATTATTGAAGCAAATCAACTTCCAGTCACCATAACGAACGGCCGATGTATTGCCTCGCCGCCAGAACAAGGGAACCGTATCACCTTTCGCTTCATCTATGTTCAACAAATCCCTGCCTGAGAACTTCAATGCTTGGAGTTCATCCTCGGAATATCCAGCTTGTTTACAAAAGGTATAGCTAATATCCAAAGTATTCACAGGGACATTCGAAACGGAGGGTTTGACTTTACCTTTCCAATGCAGGGAATAAGGCACTCTGATTCCACCTTCCCATAGAGAACCCTTTCGCCCACGGAACCCCCCATTGTTTGTTTTGAGGTAGGTAGCCCCACCGTTGTCATTGCTAAACACAATCAAAGTGTTTTCTTCCAGTCCTTGCTGTTTGATTTCATCCAGCACATAGCCAATGGAACGGTCCAAAGCAATCGTCATAGCGCCTAAGACCCGTCGTTTTTTATCTTCTATCGAAGACAGGGCTTTCAGATCTTCGTCTCTGGCGTGGAGGGGTGAGTGAACGGCGTTATATGCCAGATAAATAAAAAACGGCTTCTCTTTGTTGTTTCTGACAAAACGTGCGGCCTCTTTCCCAAGGTGATCTGTGAGATATTCAGGAGTCTTTACAACTTCCCTGTTGTTCATCAAATTGAATGCTTGGTTCGGTTTTTCCAATGGCCAGAAGCTACGATGCCCTCCGAGAAAACCAACAAAGTGATCAAACCCTCGATTATTCGGATGAAAATGATCATGCTCACCAAGATGCCATTTACCAAACACCGAAGTAACATACCCTTTTTTTTGCAACAAACTCCCTAGCGTAGGCACATTACGCGGTAGACCAAATTGCTCCGGAGCGATCGGCTCCGTTAACCCTCCTGTCAGATTTTCTTCAAACCCAAACGACTGCTGATACCGACCGCTAATGAGTCCCGCTCTGGAAGGAGCACAAATTGAAGCCGTCACATAGGCATGGTCGAAGCGCACTCCCTGAGTGGCAATACGATCAATTTGAGGAGTCTCCCAATCCTGACAACCAGTAAAGCCAAAGTCATCATAACCCGCATCATCGATCAGAATGAATATAAGGTTGGGAGTTTTTCCAGCGAAGAGCAGCGGGCACCCCAACAACAAAACAAGCAAAAGAGAATAGAAGAAGCGCATGGTATATTTTAAGTTCCGATTGTGAGCGTTAGATCGAATACCTTGGCCAAAGACCAGCTCTTTCACATCGCGAATGGTTTGAGTTGCATTCCAGTCTACACCCAATGCCCTACCTAAAGCATCGAGTGTCTGACTGGATCACGCAAAAAGGTATTCCCCCCGTCCCAATACCCATGCGTGAGTTTCAGATCCAATCCAGCCAAAGCGCTTGTTTATTGACTCCCCGTCTTGCCCATCAACTCATCCAGAGTGAGGCGTTCGAAGGTCATATTGGATTGGCTTCCTTCATAGATGATTCCGATATCTTTGCGATCACCATCATGAACCAGTGAAAGGCATGAATACGCCCCTCCAATCTCATCCAATAAATACGGGTCCGACCATGTCTCTCCTTCATCAAGGCTGTAACGAATGGACATATGAGAGCGTCTCTTTTTACCTCCGTCAGCGGGGCCGGAAAAGAGCAGGATGTCTTGTTTATCACCATCCTTGGTAGATGAATAACGTAGAATCGATGCCATACAGCCTGACATATTGAACGTGCCTCGTCCCGAGGTCGGGTGTTGCTTCCAGGTTTTACCGAGGTCCGAGGTCGTGAAGACGGCTCGACCACCAGCAGAAATACGGCAGTTGAGCATCAACGAACCATCGTTCAACTCAACGACCTGCGCTTCCGTTGTTTCCTGAGGATAATCCACACCGGGAGCCACCGTCCATGTTTCCCCATGGTCCTTGCTATACAAGATCGAGGACCGGGCCGAGTAGCGTGGCTTCGATGCAGTGCCCAGATTTTCTTTGTATTGAAAAGCAAAGACGAGCGTGCCATCGCGCGTGGTGATCCCGGCACCCGGCCCCTGGAGCATTAATTGCCACTCAGGGTTCTTGATTTCCGGGGTGAGGTTGCGAGGTTTTGACCAGGTTTTTCCATCGTCTTCGGATTTGACAATCACGACTTGCCCGGTGTCCTTGGGGTCCATTCCAGGTTTGGACTTCCCCCAATACCAACCACTGCTGAGTCCATGGGCAACAAGCCCCGTAATGTAAATGTGTCCGGTTTTGCGGTCGACCAAGATAGCGGGGTCACCCACCCCATTTTTATTTTCAGGTTGGCCTAACCACTCTCCCATATCGAGCACTGGTCGAGGAGCTTCCCAAGTTTTACCTCCGTCGGTGGAGCGAGACAGGCCAACATCAATGTCTCCGGGAAGATCACCATTTTGTTTCCAACGCAAATCATACACGGCGAGCAAAGAGCCTTCATTGCTTGTCACCATGCCGGGAATACGCATCCGCTTACATTCCATACTTGATCCATCTGTGCGGACCACAACATCACCACTATGGGCGACATTATATCCAATACGTTGACGGGTCGGCTCCCCTTTGTCGCTAGGTCTTAACACTCCAGCCTTGGCCAACTGAACAGAAGCGAGGGTTGCGACGACTCGATGTGATAGGTCTGCCGTCCCACTTAACTCAGGCACCAGAAAATAGCGGTTGGCTCCACTCCGAAGTTCTTGTTGAAAATTGAATACCAACTTTTTAGCCGCAGCATGCTTACCTACCTCAAGAGCTCCTTCAACATCGCTAGCCCCGTTCTTGCCAAGGTAGAGCGTGTAGGACTGGATATCTCCCAAAGCACTGGTTCCATCCGTGCTAATGACGACCTCTTGAATGGTGTCTGCTTTTTTACTGCCTTCAGTTGAAAGGTTAAAGCTAAGCAATGGAGTCTTACCACCACGGATCAGTGAAGGGATCTGCAATTGCTGTGCAGTCAATCCTTTGATCTCCATGTCACCATCAGGTACAATCTGAAGATTATCGAGCAAGACACCACTGTCTTTTTTTGTTGTTGCTGAAAAGCGGAAGGCACTGAAGCTCTCCCCCTTCAAATCGACATGGATAGTTTTGTCAAGTTGGCGCAATGGCAGCTTATCACCGTGATAGACCTTTTTCCATTTGTTTGCCTGTTTGCCTTCAATTGAAAAAGAAAAAGGGTTCGCTCCGGTCCACCGCTCCCCATTGAATTGAAGGTAAAGTAAAGGCTTTTGCAGGGATGAGGCCAATTCCAGAACAACCTCCCGTTTGCTTCCTCCATTGATTCTCAGAGAACCTGGAGTTTGATCTGCAGATTTGCTGTTAATGGATGCAGCTCCCGACTTCGCCTTAAAATGCCCCAAAGGACTCTTTAACGAAGTAAAATCGCCTTGCTTGAATCGACTGAAATCTTCAGCCCCAGCATACAAGGGGCCAGACGCGCATGTGATGAAAAGCAGAGGGTAAAGTAATCTGTGTGTAACCATGGATAGGCGGAATATAACGCTAGATCAAGGCCGCGCAAGTATGTCCGGCTGGACTGGTTGTCAGACCAGATCTATCACGGAGACTCGAAAACACGAAACGAGTTGACGTTATCGCTTTGCCTCTCCCTGCCGACGCCCCTTCTTTTCCTGTAACGCCACGAAATGCATGTAGAAGCGCTTGCCAATTTCCAGTTTGGCCTTTTTGTCAAAATGAAGCCGGTCATATAAGTGGCTCTGCAAATCCATGGTTGAAAAATGCGTGGTGTCATCACGCCTATCAGCCAATTCTTTTTGCAATCTTCGAGTCAAATCCCGCCGTTCTCCACTTGCGGCAATCCCTCCAACAACCGTCAGCATGGACCGGGCATGTGGTAGATCTTTTTTGAGCTCATCAATCAAATCCCCCAGGCGTTCCCCAGCCAGCTTGGCCTCGGTCGCAGAATTGCTCTCCCCCTGAAGATAGAGCATGGCAACAATCTCATAAGTGTGACCATGTTTTTCCAATTGGGCTACAGCCGCCTGCACCGTATCCAGAACATGTTGATACATCTGCTTTCCTTTAAGCCAATAGCCATTACCTCCACCACCGCGGCTAGCCTTGATCAAAAGAAAATCGCGACCTCCGTTCTCATAGAGCCCACGACAAAAAGCCACTTCCGGCCCCCAAAACGAGGGGTTACGCCCCTGCCCCTGTTGTTTTCGCATGGTGAGAATTTTACCTCCTGAGTCACCGATGATGGCAGCCGGCCCGTCCGCAGCCGTTGTCGAGCGATTGCTCCAGAAAAAAGGGATCCGGGCATCGAGTTCCGATGCGGGAAGATTCTCCGGATCCGTGTCGGTTTTGTTGGCCGTGGTTCCCAGTGAGTTAGACTGCCCGGTAAGGATAAATACCTTTATGTGTTTTGCCTGCACGCCAGGCATACAGAGAGTCAGAACACCCAGAGTAAGGCATGCTTTTTGAAGCAACCATTTCATTCGCGTATTTTTCAATTTCATGCACACAGAACATGTGTAGCGGATACATGCTAATAAAGCACAATTCAAGATTTTCGCAGCGACTAAGCACTGGTCGAGCAACCCGTCCAGATAATACTTGCAGACATTCGAAAATAACGTTTAATAAACCATTATGGCTACTAAACTACCCTATCCTCGAACCTTTTCACATATTGGTCTCTCCGTGCCTGATCTCGAGCAGGCGGTTCAATTTTATACAGAAGTCCTCGGTTGGTATGTCATCATGCCCCCCACTGTGATTAACTCGGATGATTCAGCCATCGGCATCATGTGTGACGATGTTTTTGGCAAAGGCTGGAACTCCTTCAAAATTGCCCATTTATCGACCGGAGACAAACTAGGGGTAGAGCTTTTCGAGTTTGAAAATGCAGAGGCTCCCGAGAATAACTTTGAATATTGGAAAACCGGCATTTTCCATTTCTGTGTGCAAGACCCGGATATCGAGGGGCTTGCCAACAAAATCGTGGCCCATGGAGGCAAGCAACGCATGCCTATCCGAGAATACTACCCAGGAGAAAAACCCTATCGCATGGTTTACTGCGAAGACCCCTTCGGTAACCTCATCGAACTCTACACCCATAGCTACGAGCTCACCTACTCTGCTGGCGCATATCAGGATGGTTAAGCGAATTTTCCGGACAACCGGCTGACTCAGCTGTCCAAGAATAGCCAAAATTCGTTCAATGTTGGCTATCTCCTCACTTGCAATCTGTCGATGATTCCTTAGGCTGTGCGGCCATGGAACTCGCAGCCATCATTGAAGCCCTGTTGATTGCGTCAGAAGAGCCTCTCCCCAGCTCCGAACTGGCCCGGCTTATCCGTGCCCGCGTTGCGGAAGCTGAGGACACACTAGCCACAGAGATTGAGGACGGAGCCGCAGCCGAAGGCTCCACTCTGCCTGAGGAACTCGCTAAACTTGCCAACGTCGATGAGAATGCCATTACGGCAAGCATTGTGCAGCTCAATCACAGTTATGAAACCTCAGGTCGGGCCTTTCTCTGTTCCGAACGGGCCAAAGGCTGGAAAATCTACACTCGTCCCGAATATGCCGATTTTGTCCGGCACCTTTTCCCTGGTAGAAAACCGAGCCGTTTGAGCGGCCCCGCCATGGAAACCCTAGCCATCATCGCTTACCGCCAACCGGTCACCAAGGCATCCCTCGAAGCCGTCCGGGGTGTCTCCTGTGATGGAATGCTGCAAAAACTTCTCGATCGCGAACTCGTCAAGGTCGGCGGCCGGGCCGAGCTGCCAGGCCGCCCACTTCTTTATGAAACCACGGATTTGTTTTTTGAGCATTTCGGGATCAAATCGGTCGAGGACTTGCCCAACGCCAACGAGTTAAGGTCCGTCAAACTCCCCGAACCCGAAGAAACTGCTGAATCTTCCCCAGAAGGTGAAGATGAGGCCCAGAGCTCTGCCAAGACAACAGAAGAAGCTGAAAAACAACTTGCTTTGAGTGCCGTTTCCCCGGAAGCAAGACCCCAAACCGATTCTGAAAATTCACCCGACGACACCACCACGGCTGACCAATAAGCCCCACCCGTTTTTCCCAATTCATTGAATTCATTCCATGCCACTCGACCAAATTCGCAAAAAAATCGACACCCTCGATCACCAATTGATCGGACTCCTCAGTGAACGCGCTGATCTCGTTCACGAAGTCGGGGAAATTAAAAAAGCAGAAGGTCTGCAAATTTACGCTCCCGAACGTGAACATGCGCTGCTGCGCCGCTTGGCCGAAATCAACCAAGGCCGTATCCCTGAAAAATCATTGCGTGCCATCTACCGGGAAATCATGTCCTCAGCTCTCGCTCTGGAGGATAACCTGACCGTGGCTTATCTTGGGCCTGAAGGAACCTGGACACATCAGGCTGCCATTAAAAAATTCGGTCACTCGATCAACTACGCATCCCAGGCAAACTTTGCCGAGGTTTTTGATCAGGTGGCTCGCCGCAAGGCCCACTACGGAGTCGTCCCGATTGAAAACTCAACGGAGGGTGCGATCTCACATACCCTCGATCTCTTTGTCGATTCTCCACTACAGATCTGTGCACAGATCATGTTAAGGATTGAAAACGGATTAATGGCCTGCATTCCAAGGGATGAGATCAAAACTCTCTATTCGCACCCGCAGGTGTTTGGCCAGTGTCGTAATTGGATTCTCCGCCATTTTCCAGAAGCGGACCTTGTCGAAGTTTCATCCACCACCAAAGCTGCCGCTCTAGCCCGCGAAAATGCCCCCAATGGAGCAGCTGCCCTCGGAGGCAAGCTGGCCGCAGAACTCAATGAGCTCACGATGCTTGAGGAATCCATCCAAGACCGATCCACCAATACCACCCGCTTTCTGGTGATCGGCGAGGAAACTTGTCCGGCAACCGGCAACGACCGCACATCCATTCTATTCTCCATTCACGACCGTCCAGGGTCACTGGTGAACGCCTTACAAGCATTTGATAAGCTCAACGTGAACATGAGCAAAATCGAATCGCGCCCCTCGAAACAACGAGACTGGGAGTACATTTTCTATGTGGACCTCGCCGGACACTGCACGGATGCTGCGGTCAGTGAAGCGCTACTGGAATTGGAGAAACATTGCTCATTGGTTAAAATGTTCGGCAGCTACCCCGACACCGAAAGTTAGGCTACCCCAACATATCCAGATACTCTGGCAACCATCGTCAGGGCAAATGCACTGCAGAGCCCGAGTTGGAATCTAGCCAATCCTAAGCTAGATTTCATCATAGAATTGGTAATCTTTATGGTTATGCAGGTGCTTTTGAACAGCCTTTGGCTTGGTATACAGCTCTAGAAAGCGTTTACCTTTTTTGGTTTGAAAGTAAGGATGTTGCTTCGTCAGGCCGGGATATTTATCCAGAATTTGAGAAAACTGCCTACGAACCTGCCTATGTTCCGGATCGGAATCAATCCGTTTGTATCCGCGTCCATCATGCTTGTTAGCACAATAATAAAACCGCCCTTCGGCAATACCCAGGATTGGGTTTACCACTTCCAAGAGGTGGGTTCGACTCCTGACCAAGCGGGTTGAGCCAATACAGGCAAAAATGTATTCGCGGTGTTTCGTTGACTCACCCGTCAAAAACGGCTTCAGGCTCTTACCGTCGATCGGCATGCTCTCTGGTAGCTTCTTACCCGCAAAATCAACCAGACTCGGCAGGATGTCTGAGAGGTCCGCAATTTCATCGCTTGCCCCTCGCTTCTTGATCCCACTCCCGTAAACAATCAAGGGGATGCGGCAACCACGTTCCGTCCCCCTGGATTTGGCGATGCTTGCGGTGCCGTTATCCGAGCAAAAAATGATCACCGTATTATCCATAACTCCAAGGGCTTTAGCCTTCTCCTCCAAGCGACCAACTAAGACATCGATGTAATCGTTCAAGGCTCGAAAATGAGAGCGGTTGTTTTCCTTGTTTCCTCCCAAATATCCTCTTTCGCCATACTTGGGCGTTGAGGGTGACCCTTTACGTGTCCCATGTGGGGCGACCATCGGGTAGTAAGCGAGGAAGGGTTTCCCCGATTTTACACTCCGCTCCATAAAGTCACAGAGGAAATCAGTGAACACATCGGGGCCGTAATCATCTTTCTTGGTTGGAACGAGGCGGCCATTTTGAACAACACATGGATGCCAGTATCTGGAAGGTGTTGATTCGTCCTCCCAGGCACCACGGTGTGTGGGGCTGTCTGGCAGTCTGGATAGCTCTTTGGGGCCTTCCCACAGACAATACTCATCAAACCCAACATGTTTGGCGTGGGGTGGTTCAGCTCCACCAATATGCCATTTACCAGCTACAGCAGTGGTATAGCCGGCATCTTGCATTAACTTACCGAAACTTGAATAATGTCTAAACAGGTTGTTTGATCCGTCACTTTGAGGAATGGAAAACCCATTGCTCCAAAAGCCTGTTTGAGTAGCATAACAGCCCGTCATGATTTGAGCACGTGCGGGACAACACAAGGCACTCCCCCATGCGGATTTAAACATCACTCCCTGACTTGCCATTCTATCCAGGTTGGGAGTCTTGGCATCCTGAGATCCATAGCAACCAAACATTTCAGGGCTGACATCATCTGCCATCACCAATATAATATTCGGCTGCCCAGCGTGTCCCACGGTGATTGTAACGACCGCAAATAAAACCACCCATATCAATCTCCGAAGCTCTCGTATGTTCATCGTATTTATTTTTTGATCTGATAATTCCAAAGGTCACCTTTGATTCGACGCCCGTCCGTTGTCAGACTATCAACTCTTCAATAGCACCTCGACTGCGAAGTGGTCTTAGGCAAAATAAGATAGCATTGTGCCGTTTTTTGAAGTCGGACCAATCTCTCTGGCTTCTCCCCCCAATACACAAGATAGGATTTAGCCTTCAATGAAGGCCTCCACATCAAGACGGTGTTGGGATCAAGATGCTTGGAACCACTACGGGGAATAGGCATACTCGCCTTTTCGGAAAGGTGACCTGGGATCCAATATTGAGCAGGGTCATGAGAATATGCTCCAATCTGGCACGATGGTTGCGCATTTCTACCAGCTAGATGAACTTCAGAATCTTGACGAGGGCGGAAGTCAAAATTGTTAACGTTGGTCAGCTGACTTCCTACATCACCCGTCCAGTTGTTTTGGTGTTTTCCCGGAATTGGAATACCCTGCTTGTGAAACGCTCCGGAAATGCTGCCTGCGAGATTTCTTGCTGTCAATGTCTGCGTGTTAATTCCCCCGGCTAATAATCTATCAAGGATACCTACATCAACTCTGGGTGAACCCAATACAGTATTCCCGATAATTTGGTGCCCGTCCCCCTTCACTTTGACTTGCTGGGTATTCCAACAAACGTTCTCAATCATCGCTCCACGATGACCATAACGCACATCGGGACTCCCCATATTGGCAGAGTCAAAACGAAGTGCTGCCTTCGCGGTGTCGCGCACCCAGTTCCGGCGTAACACAGAACCTTCGATATTGTTTACACCGACATTAATCGCAGAGCCGTCATGCTGTAACAAACCCGTTCTTGAGATATGATTGTATTCTACAAGCGAACGACTTCCCACCCGCACGCCTTCCGAGTTCCCCGTTAAATCTACAGTATTCCGGCGAAATACCATACCTCTCGAGTTGCCAAAGTTCAGCGCCCCTTCACCACCATTGCCGAGGCACATCCAGTCGATGGCATAGAATTGGCAGTTCTCCACCACATCGTTGATTCCGGACATCGACAATGCCGGCCCGTTACAATAATTAAATGAGCAATTGTACACTCGGTTGTCTGTCCCTCTCTGATCCATGCTCTCAAGGAACTTTTTACTATACGCAAAATGAGTCACCTCGGGGCGGCGCATGTCCCCTGCCCCCAGTGCCGTTGCTGATGGGAAATTAAAATGACAAGCGTCGAGTGTCATCGATAAGCAGTCGGAAAAACTAGCATAACAGGCAAACAGCCTTAGCCCCTCGAACTTCAGGTGTGAACTCTGACGCACACGAAGACCGCAATCGATCTGTCTGCTCCTCAGCTTGATTTCTCCATCTCTCGGCATGAGGTAGAGCCAGCCTTCAGATCGATTGTAAAACCATTCTCCAGGCGAATCGAGACACTCCAGACTCCTTTCCAAGTAGTAGTAACCTTCACCTCCTTTTTGGATTTTCTTCCTCCAAAATTCAGTTTTTTTGGGGAAATGGTTAGCAGCGCGAGCCATCGCTCGCCCCGATCGTTCAAAATCCAGACTGTAGGTAAAGCGCTGACTCCCCGGATCGTGTTGGCCAACCGTTTGAGCCCACGACAACCAAGAGCCAATATTCATTACAGCAACAGCACCGGTGAAATCTTTCCCAGTGTCCGATAATGTCTGTGTATTCTGAGATACGTAGGAGCCCTCCATCCAAGGTGCGCGTTTCTGATCGCCCACTTTCGGAGTGGCATCAATCATCACCCCAAAAGTGCTTTCCGCTGCCGCCTTTCGCCATCGACCATGCAAGTCAAATACACTTTCATCGTAAATGTCGGCATTGGGCCATCTGGCTGGCATCAAATAACGCCCATTTTGAAAAAGCTGTTTCACGGGCCCCGAAGCCTCAGCCCGGTAGATTCCGTCTTTCCATTTCTCCCATTTTAATTGAAGAGGTCTTGTCCCGTCCAGGATAACGGTTTCACCGGGCCAAGCTTTGAAGGTGATCGGCAACTGTTTCGTCCCATGCAGCTGTTCGATCTCCAAGAGCTCGGTATATCTTCCCTTACGAATCAAACAACAATCCCCTGGTTTCATTTGTTTCGCAGCTTTGCCCAGGGTCGCAAAAGGTGCTTCCTCGGTTCCAGCATGACGATCATCCCCATCAACCGAAACAACCCACACCTTTGCATGGAGGCATGACAGGCTCAGAAACCCGAACCCTAAGCAAAGCAAGCAATGACTTTTCTTTTTATTATAAAACACCACGTTGACCTGATTCAGATCAAACTTCCCCCTATTGTCTTCTGACTACAAGAGTAAAAACAACACTGCTTTGAGATGAACAAAGCTCCTGAAAAACTGAAAACATTCAAATCAGATTGTCCAATTTTCGATAATCCAAAGCCTTTTCTGAAGATTAAAACAAAACTAAATATTTGGTGGAATTTGCTATTGAAAAATGGCATCGACCGAACTTTACATTCGCCCTGTGGACATCATGCTTATTCTAGAATTTATGGCCGTGGCCGTCTCCGCCGTCTATGGTTCCCTCATGGCTGCACGGGCAAGAATGGACTTTGTGGGTTCATTTACCATTGCCTTTCTCGCAGCCTTGGGAGGAGGTTCATTAAGAGACCTGATTCTGGACCGTCACCCCTTGTTTTGGATCGGCCAGCCCTACTATCCGATCACCGTTTTTATCATCTGTATCATTGTGCCCTTCCTGATCAAGTTCATCAGTCGGATCAAACCGATCCTTCTTTATCCTGACTCCCTTGGTATGGCCTTGTTCACGGTGGTCGGAACCAAAATTGCCCTGGATGCCCAAGATTCAAATTTTATCGCTGTCTTACTGGGAACCATTACCGGAACGTTCGGAGGGGTTTTAGCTGACATCGTATGTAATGAAGTTCCATCGCTCTTCAGACCAGCACCTTTGTGCGCGACCTGCGCATTTTGTGGGGCTTGGATCTATGTCTTTGGAGCGATGCTGTGTTGGGAGGGGCCGCTGCTGATCAGTGTGAGTGTAATTTTCATCGTAATCTTCAGGATTGCAGCTGTTGTTTTTGATTGGCGTTTTCCATCGGTCAGGCAACCGGACTGATTCTCGATCTGCCGCCGCCGCCGTGGTTTGAATGTGATAGAAAAGCCAGACCGAACACGAACGGGGAACAACGCCCATGATAACTCATAGCGCTACCATGAAAAACAAAAATGCCGCCTTCAATAAAGAAGACGGCAATTAAATTGGTTACGGGGGTAGGATTTGAACCTACGACCTTCAGGTTATGAGCCTTTAGTTCATCTTTATAAAATGAGACTAACATTCAGTCATGCAACACTTCATGCTAACAATTATTGCTATTGCAGGAAAATGCAGGTAAAAGAAAAGCATGAGTGAATCCAAAACAATTGAAAAAATCCCGCTTGATGGAATCAGCGAAAAAGGAATGACCATCAAGGAAAACACCTACAAAAAGAACGGAAAAACTTACTCAAATTGGATTGTCCAAGGATGGCGAGAGAACGGGAAATGGCAGCGGAGGCAATTCAAAGAAGAAGCTGCCGCAAAACTGTTCAAAAATGACACTGAACGGCGTTTCATGAGTGCCGGGGCGAATCAAAGACTTCTTTCCACATCGCTTGACGAAATGCAGTTGCGGCATGCAGAAGCCGCTGTTGCTCAACTCGGGTCCACATATACGCTACGAGACGCGGTGCGATTCTTTCTCGAAAACCACCGGGCACCGGATTTCACAATCCCCCTTCTGGACGGTATCAACAAATATCTTGGTGAATTGGAAAGCACTTTACGGGCAAACTCGATCAGGAGCCGCCGTAGCGTCCTGATGCAGCTTGAGGAATTCACCGGGGGCGTTGCGGTGCATGAAGTGACCACTGAGCAAATCAAAGCGTTTCTGAACGGTTTACGGGCAAAAGACGGAACCAAGGCCAAACGAAAGACTTGGAACAACTACCGAAATGACGTGAACCACTTCTTTTCTTGGGCTTGTGAAGAAGATTTGAACACAAACCGCCCTTGGAGCTTCACCAATCCATGCGCAAAAATCCCCATTTTCACGGCAAAACAAGTTGCGGAGCAACGCGCCAAACCATCGACAACGAGCGCGGCACGGGTGAAGCGTTCCATGTCATCGCTCATGAACTGGCGAGAAGGTTCCTTGATGAAGTTTTTTGCCTTGGCCTATTTTGCAGGAATCCGCCCGGATGGTGAGTTGCAGAAACTGGCAACACGGGAAAAAGAGCTAATCAACCTAAAAACCCGCACAATCCACATTCCCGCCGATATTTCAAAAACCAAGGAGGAACGAAACATTGATATTTCAGAAAACCTCATGCAATGGTTGAAGCTCTGCAAAGACAAGCCGATTGTTCCCACCAACTTTGACAGGCTTTGCAAACGTGCCCGGCGGAGCATGAAACTTGACAGGGACGAAACTCGGCACTCTTTCATTTCCTACCATGTCGCGCTAAATAGGTCTGTTGGCGATGCCGCGTTGCAAGCGGGTAACTCTGAAAGCATCATCAAGAAACACTACTTGCGCCTGCATACCCGTGAAGAAGGTGAGGCATTCTTTTCAATCGTTCCGGATGCGGAAAGGAAACGTGCGGTTTTCAGTGACCAGAAGCCACAAAAACAAGGTGCATTGAAAGTTATTTGAAACTTTTTTTGCTATGTTTTAACGGTGAACAATATCTGTTCTAAGTCCCCGCCCCGCGTCCTGCAAAGGTTACGGGGCTTTTTGTTTTTTTAGCCATGAACACAATTTGTTCACCGTCAAAGAATATATTGCACGTAGTCTCAAACCATTGCATTATCGTGCTAACGGTCAGCGGAAATTGACCGTTTAATAAGCAAGATTTTCGCTAGGATGATTGCCTGACACCTTTCAACCGAAAAGAATAATAGATTTAGTTCCCCTTGGGGAAACGAGTAACGCCGCAAGCGTGTGTCATTGGAAAAACTAAAAAACTATTATTCCGATGAATACCATCACCCAACAAAAGAAGAAAAGCCCCCTGCTCCGCATGCGTCCTTGCTATGAAGCCTTGTTTCCAGACCCGGAGGAAAGGCCAAGTTTCCGCACATTCTGCGAATGGAAAAAACGCCGCTATTTCCCCCAAATCAAAATTGGTGGAAATGTCCTGCTGAATCCTGAAGAAGTCCGTGCCGCCATTGAAAAGCGGTTCACAATCCCTGCCGCCCGATAACAAAGAAACCCGCCCTGCCGTGAAGCGAGGAACGGGCATTTCTTGACGTAGGATGATGCTACCTCAATTCATAAATCAGGGCAATAACTGATTTATAATTATGACCTTAGATGAAATCAAAGTTTCATATTTTCCCACTATTGGAAAAACAACAAACCCGGATACGGTAAGCATTGCCTCATTGTGCGATGAAATCAAAAACGGGGCATATAAAGAGCAAGTTGAAAACGTCACCAAGCTAAAAGAAGACTATGTTGCAGACCCAACAAGTGAAAAGGAAACTGCATGGAAGGACGCAAAGAAAGAACTCCCAAACTTCACCACATCCGGGACGTTCACCCGGCGCAATGGAGAGTCGTTAATCAAACATAGCGGGTTGATGCAGATCGACGTTGACCCGAAAGACAACCCCAACAAAACAAAGGATGAATTGCGGGCAATCGTTGAAGATGATCCACACACTTTCGTTGTTTTTGACTCACCTTCTGGTGATGGCGTGAAAGGCTTTGCTAGGGTTTCAATCAACCCGGATGACCATCTAGGGTGCTATGAAGCAATGCGGCAAACATACGCTGCCAAGAGAGTTGTGATAGATGACAACTGCAAGGACATTTCACGAGCCTGCTTTGTCTCCTATGATCCTCATTTATACCAGGCACCATTTGAAAAAGTGCAGGAATTCAAGCCCGTTCCCCTGCCAGAACGTGAACCGGCAAAGAACGGTGATTCAGAAATTGGAGAAGAACCATATTACACCATCGAAGTTGCTAAGGATGCATTAAAAGCAATCAAAGATATTCACGGGGGGAACTTAGAAGGAGAATATGAGTTATGGCTGAAGATCCTTTCTGGCATGTTCAACTCATACGGGGAAGATGGATTTCAAGCAGTTGAGGAAATTATCGGCGGCGATGGTTATCAAGAAAAGCGTGGCAAGCTGCTTAAAGACATAGGCGTTGGCACCGTGATTCATTATGCAAGGGAAAATGCAGGTTGGCGGGGTGACGTGGCCATGGTTGACCGCTTTTTCTATGAAGGCAAAAAAGGCTATCGCTTTGAAAGTAGCCAAGGAAGATACATTGCTCAAAACATATCGGACGTTAGACGTAGGTTAAAAAAATCAGGCATTAAAAACCATGATATTGATGATAAAATTGACCACATCCAAGAGAACCGGGACATTTGCTATGCTGGTGAAATATCTGGACGCATGGCAGGGTTCTATGATGAAGGAGGCACAAGGTTTCTAGTGACCAAATCACCGCATTTCATCAAACCCAAAGAAAGCGAATTTCCTACTATCAAAGCTATTCTTGAAGGTGCTTTGCTGAAACACGAATCGCCCGAAAACGCCAATAAGCAACTTGATTCATTCTATGGGTGGCTGCAAACAGGTGTAATTTCTTTGCGTGGTAGCAATGAGCAACACGGGCAAGCAATGGCCTTTGTTGGTGGTGTTGATTGCGGTAAAAGTTTCATTCAAGATTACATCATCACACCTTGCCTTGGTGGACGTTCAGCCAAGGCTGCATTGTTCATGCAAGGAGGAACCGCGTTCAACTCTGATTTATTCAAGGCCGAGCATTTAATTTTATCAGATGAGTTTATGACGCGTGACATGAAATCACGGGGGAAACTGGCAGCGAATTTGAAGAAATTCACTGTTTCAACACACGGGGAACAACTTCATGCAAAGGGTGTTGATGCAATATCCATCACCCCTTGGTGGCGTGTCAGCATTTCATTGAATGACACACCTGAAAACTTGTTGATTCTGCCACCACTAAATGATGACGTGCATGATAAAATAATCATTCTGCGAGCCAGCCGGGAACCGTTTCCAATGCCAACCAAAACAGCTATGGAGAAGAAGGCCTTGCGTGAACAGATTGAACAAGAGTTGCCGGGGTTTCTTTGGTGGCTTCTGAATAAATACCAAATCCCACAAGAAAGGGAATGTGGACGTTTCTGCATTAGCACGTGGCACAACGATGAAATTCTGAAGTTAATTCATGCTGAAAGTGAAGAAGGGCAATTCCTCACATTGATTGACTCACATTTCTGGTCTGGGAATGATGAAGCCGACGAAATAATTCCACGACTCGAAAAATGGCAAGGTGAAGCATTGGAGTTGAAAAACCAACTTTGCAGTAGTGGGTCACACGCTGCACAACGTAGCGCGGAAAAATTGCTTGGAACGTGGTCAAATAAACCGGGAAAACTACTTGGAAAGTTGAAAAAGCTGCACGGGGGACGTATCAGATCCAAAATTACGAACGGAAAAACTATTTGGACGATTTACCCACCTGAATAGCGTCTAGGGTTGTCAAAGTGGTCAAAGTGTTCAGTTATTCTATGTTGTAAATGTAAAATAGAGAAAAGCCCCCATACAACCGAAGATAGTGAACGAAACACACCAAAACCAACTTGGAAAAAGTGACCACTTTGACCACCTAAAAACGACAAGTTAGCATGAATAGTTGCATGAAATCGAAAAGACTATTGTTTCAAGGTCTTGAACTTCAGGCGTGGGGCTTTCAGTTCACATCTAATCCAATTCTATCGTTTCTTTCATGAGTTGGGCTTGTGCCCCTACTGCCGCTTTTTCCCAATCTTCCAAACAATTCACCACCGGCACCAACATGACCCCGCCATGGTTTATATCAGCTTCCACTTTCTGAACATAGAGCCCATCCATTTTATTGAGCAGATGGATTGCTGCCATTTGTTCCGTAGGTGTTGCCAGTTGGCTTGTGGCGATCTTGCTCAAATGCTCCTTGCGTGCTGTTATATCAAGAATAAAGGGCGTGTCTGCCTTGTCTCGCAGGGTGCCAAGGTATTCTTGTGCATCCGCCCGGCGCATGAGCTTAGAAACCATTTGGGGGGCATTGCTGACAGAATACCCAGCTTTGCGCCCCGCTTCCGTCAACGTCATACCCGTTGCCACATATCGAAGCGCGTTGCGTTGTTGGTCGTTTAATTTTTGAGCCATGCGGGTCTTTTTGGTGGATAGTTAGGAACGAGAGCAAAAATTTTTAACCGCATTTTGCGAGTTTGTTTGCCTCCCGGACACACGCCAAAGCGGTCTTGGGGTTAGTGAAAAGATGCACCCGCGCCAATGTCCGCAAGTCTGCAATCCGTTCCCTGACAGAATAGACCGTTTCCGCGTCTATGTTCTTTGCAATCGCCCGCAGATAGGCTTTCCCCTCATTTGAGTTACAAATCTGCCAAACCGTTTCCAAGTTCTTATACCCTGCCGCCCTTGCAGCTTCTTTATATGTGCAACCCTTGGCAACCGCTGCAAGTGCTGTTCTTTGCTTGATTGTCATGCTGCTTTTATAGCATATCATCAACTTGATACAAGAAAACTCTTGCGATGAACTTTTATTATGCTAAAAAAACAGCATGACTACTTTCAGAACAAACACCGGGCACACGGTCAAAGCTGCAACCATTGAAGAAGCCATTGAGAAAGTGACCACTGATTTAATCATCGCCACTGGTGAACATGCCGGGTGCAAAATGAAAATACATAGTTCGGAACGCTTCACCGTCCCCCGGCACAAGATTGAGGCGGTGCGATTGGTTCTTGAGCCTGACTTACCCGATTTTATTGCCCGACTCATTCCTGACATGCCAACGCTTGAATCCCCTTTCAGCATTACGGACACCCCACAAGAAGGCAGTAAATATGAAATTGAAAACCCAAGACCAGGATTCGGCAATTTCATCTATTCGGGCGAATGGGAAGCCATTGCTACCGAACATGCCTATTTCCTCGCAGGGTGCAACACAGTCCGGGATAACCACGATTTAAATCAACTATTTATCGCATCCTTGAATATCAAAGACAACTTGGCACGCGGCACCATCATGTGCGGCAATAGCGTCAATGGTTCCGTTCATGTCAGGGGGCAAAAACTACCAACCAAATAAATTATGCAATACCAATCCACAGCCACACACGCCCCGTTCACCGCAGCCAATCAAAAAGAAGCAGTATTGATAGCCTGCAACCATTTAGGCACCGATCTTGGTGCAAAGGTTGAACTAGTTTCTTGCGAGCATGGCGGGGATCACTCCGCTTGCGTTGTATCCGTCACCACTAAGGCAAAAAATTGGAGTGAAGGCCAGCAAGTTGAACAGGAGAAAACAGAACAACGCCGTTTTGTGGTCAAGCCCTACACCTACTAATGCCTTACTATATCACAGACACCTTTGAACCTATCGAAGCAGACAATGCAAGTGAAGCAGCACAGGGCTTTGTGAGCATGGGTTTTCCTCCGGGTCTGAATCTGCATGTCCAATACATAGAGACAACTCGTGGCATTCAAAAATTCTACTATTCAGTAAAAGACAATGAAACCATGATAAAACAGGGCCTTGTCAGTGTTGTAGAATGTAAAATTTAGAATCAATGCCTCTCTACGGATCAAAAGACTTCCACCCCTATGCCGCCAAAAACCATCTTGAAGCGGCAAAGGCGTTTGCACGGGGGTTGCTCAAGGCGGACGGGTCAACACTAACGCCGGGTGATTTCATATTGACCGGACAAACAAGCAACGCGCTCGGGGGCATTACCTATCATTTCAAATACAGCTTGCTTGATGCCTTGGGCGGGATCACGGCACAACGTCAAATCGACGTAATACACTATCACAGAATCAGGGATTGAAACATTTGTGGCCATAGATAGCCCCCGGTCATCGTCTTATTGCAGCGGTGGCCGGGGGTGTTTTGTCTTGTAGTTATTTTGATAGAGCGTTAGCTATTCTAGCGTCATGAAATTATTAGCAGTATTATTAGGCCTTCTCTCAGTTCCAGTAGCATTCTATGGGGTTTCATCACTTACTCAGGCAACCGAAGGCGTTGGCATAATTGGGTTTGCTGCGGTGATTGGAATAGTTTCCCGCCTTTGCCAAGCTGAAGCCAATTACGAAAGCGAGAAAAAGCAAAGGGAAGTTATCCAAGATGAGATTGAGAAATCTCATGTCAAAACGATTCAATACTACGATTCTGTGTATCGGAATCTTGTGACAAACAAGAAACAATAAGCAGAATCACAGCAAAAACCCTCTTAGTTCCTATTTTGGGTTTTTCATGCAATGAAGTGTTGCATGAAGATATGCAGTCAACTCCAGTCTGATTCAAACCATCCCCCAACACCCCGCCCTTGATTTATCAACAAATGGCGGGGTTTTTCATGCAACACTTCATGCAATAAAACCTTCAAAACACCCCATTTTATATCATTTCCCTGCATTTTTCACACTTTTCAAAATAGGCAAAAACACACAAAGAAAAACGCTGTAAGCCTTTGACTTACAGCGTTTTAAGATTGGTTACGGGGGTAGGATTTGAACCTACGACCTTCAGGTTATGAGCCTGACGAGCTACCTGGCTGCTCCACCCCGCGATTGAAATGGTTTCACCCTGTCGGGTGCGGGCGGAACCTAGTGGCGAGCCGCTGATTTAGCAAGAACTAAATGGTAAAAAACAGCATTTTTTTACAGCCCTTATTTCTAGGGATTCGATCAGTCAAAGATACTGAATAAATCAGCGATATCATCTTCTGTGGCATCGGCTCCCATAATGTCATCATAATCAAGCACCTCCAGATACCGGTCGCTTAATTCCTGTAGAAAAATGCTGGCTTCACACGCTTCCTGCTTTCCAAATTTGGTTCTTACCGAACATTTTGAAATCGTCAATCGATCCTGAGCTCTGGTGATTCCGACGTAGAACAACCGTCGTTCTTCATCCTGGGTCCCCTCCTCCACACTACGTTTGTGTGGCAAGATGCCTTGTTCGAGCCCCACCAGATAAACGATGGGATACTCAAGCCCCTTGGATGCATGCAAGGTGATCAGGGTAACCCCCTTCTGCTTTTCAATATCGTTGTCATCCTCCCGGTCTTGAGCCAGTGCCGAATGTCGTAAAAAATCTTCCAATGATTTCCCTTCAGAAGACGCCTGAATCAACATCTGTACGACATCATCGATCGCGCTACGCCTTTGGTCACTTTCCTTCTCGGTTTTACTATTGCGCTTAACCCACTCGATATAGCCGATCTCATCGAGGAAATCGAGCATCACACGCCCCATGTTTTCATGTTTTGTGATTATCCGCTCACGAAAAACTTGTAGTTGTTCAATGAATTGTTCGATTGCATTCCGGGATCGCGTCGCCATCTCTTCGGGTGGGTTGCCCATGGCCTCCCAGACGCTTCCACCTCTCTCTCGTGAGGCATCCGTTAGGAGGACAGCTGCATTTTGTCCGATCCCTCGAGGTGGAGCATTCATGATTCGCAACAGTGGCACATCTGCCAGAGGATTGTTCATCACCTCGAGATAAGCCATGAGATCACGGACTTCACGTTTATCATAAAAACTCTGGGCTCCAATCATCCGGTAGGGAATTTGTTCCTCCCGCATCGCTTGCTCAAGACTCCGACTCTGCACATTCGTCCGAAACAGAATCGCAATATCTTCAAGCGGTTTTTTTTCCACCCGGTGAAGGTCTGTAATTTCATGGGCGATGAACTGGGCTTCCTCCAAGTCGCCCGGCATCGATATGATCCGGATATCCTGCCCTCCGACGGCGTGAGCCCGCAACTGCTTTTCGCGTCGACCGGCATTATTGACAATCAATGAGTTGGCGGTATGGATGATGGCCTCCGAGCTGCGGTAGTTGGTTTCAAGGAGGATGACTTCCGGATTGGGGAAGAACTTTTCGAATTGCAGGATATTGGCAGCTTCGGCACCGCGCCACCCGTAAATACTCTGGTCATCATCCCCCACCACACAGACATGGTAGGGGTCGCCCACCAACTGTTGTAACAGACGCATCTGTAACTTATTGGTATCCTGAAACTCATCAACCGTAACCCGGGTCCAGCGTTTGCGGCACATCTCCCTGACATCAGAAAACTCACGCAATAGGCGCTCTCCCAGTACCAGCAGGTCATCGAAATCAACGGCATTTTGAGCGCGCAATTCGTTTTGATACGCCTGGGCGATATCCGCGATAAACTCATCCGTCATACCAGCTATGCCCTCCGGGGAGTTTTTAGCATTGGAAATCATCGCCAGAACTTCGGCCGGCTTCAGCTTTTCGTTGATTCCTCCTTTACTGATAATGATTCGACTCAGCAGGCCTTTTTGATCGTTGCCCGTGTAAATACTGAAGTTGCTTTTATATCCCAGACGGTCAATCCCCATTCGGAGAATGCGAACACACAAGGAGTGAAAAGTACAAACCGTGATTTCTTTGGATGCGGAGCGGCTGACCATGTCTCCGACCCGCTCCTTCATTTCATTGGCGGCCTTATTAGTGAAGGTTACGGCTAAAATCTCACTGGGGCTAATCCCCCTTTCAACCATATGGGCAATCCGACAGGTCACGGTTCTGGTTTTCCCCGTTCCTGCCCCGGCAAGGATCAATACCGGGCCATCCAGCGTATTTACGGCCTGTCGCTGGGCCGGGTTGAGACTGTCCGTGGAAAATGCCATACGGGCGCGGAGCAAACCCGATAGCTGGGCGCTTGTCAATGAAGCGAAAAAGCAAATTTGTCAGTGCCCGAATATCACAACGGCAAATCGCCGTGATCTGAGGAGAAATCAATCCTTCCCCGGACTCACTTCGGGCTGAACCGGGATCTTCATGACGGTGGTTCCTCGCAGGACAACAAAGGTAGCCGGCTCGCCTGCAATCAGATAAAAAAAGGAATCCACCACACTCGCATAGTCGCGAACACTCAAGGACCCTACCTTAAGTAGAACATCGCCATTCTTTAATCCTGCTTTTTGTGCCGGAGACTCTGGGCGAACACTTTCAATGATTGGTGATGCCACCCTCTCATCCATCACAATGCCAACCCAGCAACGTCGAATTTTACCATTTTTCTTATAATCCTTAAGGGTTCTGGACATGACTTCGATGGGCAGGCAGTAAGAACTGTTTTTTTGACCGAACACAGCCTGTCGAACAATGCCGACCCATTGGCCTTTGGCGTCGAGGATCGCTGTGCCGGGCAAAGGTGCTTCACCTTCATGATTCAACCGGATCACCGCTAAAGGCAATGTTTTAGCTTGGAAACGATCTACTCTTCCCACAACCCGAGCTGATTCCTTCCCCTCAGGTTTTGAAACAAACACCGGATCGGCAGGCTGCAATGCCGTCGAAGACCCAAGCGTTGACAACGATCCTTCCAATCCTGACATCGATGCTGGAATTTGGTAAAGTGCCAGACGACTGTTGATATCCGAGGCCATCAGAGAAAGCGACTCACTTTTGCCATTCCATTCAAGTGTCGCCTTTCGTTTGTCAGCTCCAAGGGCAACAACCGTAACCAACACCTTTCCCTTGCCGGACTCTCCAAACACAGAACATGCGGATGTTGACGCCTTGCCTCCTTTGACTGGCAGGGCTTCAAACTTTACCACTTGGGCCCGAAGTGAGCCACCCCAAACCAAACCCAAGACAAGCATCAGCTGAAAAACGACACCCAAAGAAGAAGGAAGAACGCTCATAGATTTCATGAAAATCATCTTCAACAGCAAGCATCTTCAAGGCAAGCCAAAAGCCAACTCAGGTTACGTTATTGTTGAAGTGCATGAACTAACCGCTGGTGCCTGTGCCAGGACGATGATCAAACTCCTTCAAATGCCCTTGCAGTTGCTTGTGTGCATAAAACAGCCGAGACCGGATGGTACCCTCGGATACACCTAATATCCGGCTAATCTCGGCATGCGGCATCCCTTGGATATCAAACATCATCACTACGGAACGATGACCTTCGGATAACTTTAATAAAGCCTCATTCAAGCGCTGGTGGAGCTCGTGAATATTGGAATTGCGACGAGGGTTGGCGCGGTAGGCCTGATCGATGAATGCAGGGTCATTCAATAAGCCGGATTGGTCATCAGAATAACTTGGGCCAGCCCGTTTGCGGCTTTTTTTCAAATGATTCAGGGTGATATTAACCGCAATCGCATAAATCCATGTGTAAAAAGCTGACTTTCCCTTGAATCGCTTCAACGAACGATAGGCTTTGGAGAATGTATCCTGCAGCAGGTCATGAGAATCCTCAGCATGTGACGTCATATGGTAGATCAAACCATACAGCTTCCTGCTGTATTTCATGATCAACAAATCGAAGGCGCGGGTATCCCCGGACTTAGCTCGACGGACTAAATCCTCGTCAGGATCAACGGTTGTTCGTTCTCGGGCCATGACATATTCACCAGCCCCAGCATGGGAGGGTCTAGCATCATGACGCAAAATGACGATTTGTCAAAGAAACAACACCCCTCAAAGCTTTGACAACGAAAGATTTACCTAAGATCACCTAACTACTGGTCTATCAAATCCCCTTGGCTGCGGGTAACAGTCACCCCAACATAACGAGTATTGGGTAAAATATATTTTTTAATCTCCAAGGTGACAGCAAAGACTGCAAACTCGTTAAGTATCACTTGGGCTAAATCCTCAGCCAGAGTTTCGATCAGTCGCCTCGGCTTTTTTTGAGCCTCTTCTTCCAGTCGAAGGGAAACGGCATAATAATCAACGGTTCGGTCGATGTCGTCGTTGATTGGACCGGATTGAGCCAAGGGAAACATCGTAACCGACACCTCCAACTCCTGGCTTTTAGCCAACTCTTCATCCGGCACCCCCACATGGCAGGCAATGCGAAGATCCTTGATCACTATTTGATCGCTCTGTCTCATAATGGCTGGTTGGTTTCAAGCAGTGTTTGTATTTCGGATAGATTGTTAACCAATAAGTCGGGGCTTACTCTGGATAGCTCTTCTTCTCCTTGGTATCCGGTTAACAGAGCAATCGAGGTCACCTTACCATGGCGTGCAGTTTCAATATCATGGGTCATATCCCCCAAAAATACGGTTTGCTCATTCTGCAACTGGTGCCTGTCAAGAATCCGGTGAATCTGATCCCGTTTATCCAGAACTCCCGCATACGTCGCTTCAAAATAATGAGAGACGGCCAACTCATCAGCATGCTCTGAAAATGCCAATGCATCCATCGAGCTTAAGATAAACATTCTTTTGCCTCGGGCGTGCAAACAACGCAAAAAATCCATGGCATACGGAAGCATCGGAGACTGCACTCCGGATGCCACCGAAAGGGCAAAACCTTCTCTGAAGTGATCTTCCAATTCCTCCAGAGGAACGCCGGGAAGAACTTCCTCGTAAAAACCAGCATAGGGAAGGCGGAAGCGCCTGCGAAATTCAGCCCGGTCAATTTCCGGTCGTCCGTAGATCCTGAGAACGTGGTTGGTGGCGTTTACCACCATCGTTAAATCATCGACCAGAGTGCCAGACCAATCAAAAATCCAGTTCTCATAGGTATGGATACGTGATGAAACCATGAAATGCTCCCTATTGAAATCAGCCGATTTTAAAGATAATCCGTTTCACCACTCCGCTTCCCAACTCCTGCCGCATGTTTTCAAGCAATTGGGCACTCATCTGCTGCAAGTGGAATTTCATCGTTGGCTGTAAGACCAGTAAGACAAGGACTCCGTTACGAATGGACTCCGGAACAGTGTGTTTGGCGACAAACTCGCCCGCAACCTTACTCCAACTCTCTTTCAGGCGACTCTCATCAATCCCTTCAGAAAGGCCAACGCTTTTCAGTAAATCCGAGAGGAATTCATCAGCTCGGTGAATATTCCGATCCGGCGCAGGAGGGTCAACCCCTCCCCGCCACTGGGTCAAGAGACTGTGACGCACTCTACGAATGTGAGAGGAAGCTCGCTTCCTCCCCTTGCCTCGAGATCCCGGGATACGGTGGGAGTTATTCCCCATCGTCACCAATGGCCTCAACCGGGCAACCTTCCATCGCCTCGATACAGAGTTCGCGCTCTTCGTCGTTTTCCGGTTGTTTACTGAGGTAGGAATAACCTTCGTCTTCCTCACGGGTAAAATTATTCGGTGCCGTTTCACGGCATAGGTCACAGTCGATACATTGACTATCGACGTAGAACTGACCTTTTACATTTTCAGGATTTTTATCTTCTTTATCAGCCATAATGATTGCGGAATATTGTCCGCGACACTCATCGTCCATAGACAGCTCCCAATCAAGTATGAAATAAAGCAATCCGAACAAATTTGACAGTAGTCATCAGGATCGTCACAATTCTGCTGGCCAAACCACTGGGCAGAAGCTAATTCGGTGGTGCACTTGAGTCTCGTTTCATTTCCTCGTTTCGGTCCTCATTTCAGATTCCCCAAATTCATCACATTATGTCCCAACCCGATCCCCAGAAGCAGCATAGCGCACGCGACCTGACCTCCCATATCGACGAAGATGACCTTTGGGAACTGGATGATGATTGGACTGATGCCGACAGTTCCACATCCTCCGAGGGATCGACTGATGATGACACACCTCCGATCCCACCAGCACCTGAGTCTGTCAGTTCCTATCGCGCGGCATCATTACCCGAGCCAACGACCGAAATCGGAGAGCACGATACCTTTGAACCTGATACCTTGCTCGACCATGAGATCGACACCGGCAGCGATGTAATGGTTGCCGAAAGCCAAACAAAGCCAACTGAACAAGCCGAAACGTCTGTAGACACCCCGCCTTCCCACCCTGCAGCAAAAGAAAATGAGCCCGCAGAGCTTGCAGCGGCACCCGAACCGGTGAACGAAAAAAACAAGGGAAACAAGCTCAATCCACTTGAAAAAGTGTCCCTTAGCCTTGTCGCGGCGGCCTTTCTTGGGGCTGCCATCTGGGCCTACCTCTGGTTGTATGATCAGAATATTATCGAAGACGAAGGAGCGATACAGCTTCCCCTTCAGGGTGAGTTCATCAGCATCTCGGATTTTTCCACGCATTGGGTCTCTGCCAGTCAATTCAAAGAGATTAAAATGGGGGCTAAGGTCCTTCCTGCGGCAAGTATGACTCTCGATGATGCTTCCCCAAGCTCAGGAGCCTTGCGTATTTATTTCCGTAATGTCAATGGAGACTACATCGGAGACTCCATTACTTTAACGGTTCGGGATGGCCAATTCACCAACAGTAATCAACCCAACACCCGCTTTGATAATGATCACCGCACAGCCACGGTCATTGCTTCCGACGGATTTCATCAGGAAGGCGACTTCAATGCTTACGTGCTCGATGAACAAATGGCATGGAAAATCCAAGTCCTTGAAGCCAAAACCTCAGCGGCCGCGGGCAAGGATTTCGAAGAAATCATCCACACCAAGGTAGGGCGACAACGCAAATAAAAGCCCCGCATTGAGGTCGACAAATTCCCTGCCGGCAATGGGAAACCATGCAGAAAACACCCCTTCCTTTTTTAGCAAATCGCACTATATTCCCAGACTCCGTCTATGAAGCATCTATTGTTCATCCTGCTGGCATTGTTGATGTCATGGTATTCAGCCATGGCACATCCCTCTGCATTGTCAGGGAACGAACAGCCGCGTGCATCTCATACATACAGACCTTTCCTGATCAGCACCGATGCGCAAGCCCCTTCTGACAATGCTGAAAACAAGGGCCCAGCCTCCCAAGAAAACCAGGACAGCTCCCGCGTAGTCGTTCTCGGCTACCATGATTTTTCTGCGACAAAAAAAGCGACAGAAATGTTGATCCCAACCGAGAAGTTTCGCAAACAAATGCAAGCGCTGCAGGATTTGGGGCTCAACGTCATTGGCATGGAAGATTTTCTCGCTTGGCGCCGCGGAGAAAAGACCCTGCCTGATAAATCCGTTCTCATTACCATCGATGATGGCTGGAAGTCTGTCTATACAGACGCCTATCCCATCCTCAAAGAGTTTGGATACCCTTTTACGGTTTTTCTCTACACCAATTATGTCGATGGAGGAGGCGCGGCACTGACATCTCCGATGATCCGAGAAATGATGAAAAATGGCTGCAGTATCGGTAGTCACTCAATTTCTCACCCCTACCCCGTCAGTATCAGGAAAGAACAAAAAAAGGGTGATACGTCCTATGCAGCCTATCTTCGTAAGGAAATGGGAGACTCCAAGCAGTTTCTCGAATCCCAATTTCAGCAAAAAGTCACTACCTACGCCTACCCCGGCGGGTTCGTGACCGATGAAATGCCTCCGATTGCCACGGATCTTGGATATGAGTGCTTGTTTACGGTGCTCCCAGGTAAGGTCACTGCCAGCAGTGCAAACCAACGCTTGCCTCGCTACGTTATCTTGGGAACCCACGATTACATTTTCCGCAATGCGACATCGTTTAAAGCCACAAGCACGAGTGGCGCAAGCCATGGAGCCATTGTGCAATCCACGGAACACCCGGTCAGCCCCGAACCCGGAGCCCTCTCCGAAACTCGAATGCCTACCATCAGCGCCAACCTGTCAGCGGTTGAAAACCTCGACCCTGAGTCGATCGTCATGCGCATCGCTGGATTTGGTAAAGTTCCAGCCAACTATGACGAAACCCGAAAAACGGTGACCTGGAAAGTCAAACGCCGCTTACGCTCCCGCACCTGTGAGGTCAGCGTACAGTGGAAACTTCTCGAAGAGAAAAAATACCAGAAACCCATGACTTGGACATTCAGAATCGATCGCGAAGCTGCTTACCAAGCATCCCCTCTTACTGACAAATAATTGTCGCTCCATTTACCCATTTCCATATTCCACATCATATCATGTTCTCAGCCTTATCAGACAGCCTAGACAAAACATTCCGCAATCTGCGCGGCGTAGGTAAAATCTCCGAAAAAAACATCACCGATGCCTTACGGGAAATTCGACTCGCCTTACTCGAGGCCGATGTGGAATTCGGAGTCGCCAAAGAATTTATCGCCAAGGTAAAAGAAAAGGCAATGGGCGTGGATGTGTTCAAATCCATCAAGCCTGGAGAGCAAATCGTCAAAATATTCAACGATGAACTCACTCATCTCCTTGGTGATGATGCCGAGGCCCTCAACCTCAACCCGCCCGCCCACATCCTTCTTTGTGGATTGAACGGCGCAGGTAAAACCACCACAGCGGCCAAACTCGCTCTTAGACTCCAAAAAGAGGGCCGGCGCCCCCTGCTGATTGCCTGCGATCTTTATCGCCCTGCCGCCATCGATCAACTGGCCACTCTCGCCAAGCAAATCAACGTCCCGTGTTTCACCCCTGACCCAGACGAAAAAAATCTGGTCAAAGTCGCCAAACAAGCACTGGCCTGGGCTAAAGATCAACAAGGGACCGCCCTGATTTTCGATACCGCTGGTCGACAGGAAATTGATGAAAAGCTGGTAGCCGAACTCAAGGAGCTCCACCGCTTTGTTTCACCAGCGGAAACGCTCCTGGTCGCGGACTCCGCAACCGGCCAGCAAGCGGTTTCTGTGGCTCGTCATTTTGATGAAGCTGTCGGCATCACGGGGATTATCCTTACCAAACTCGATGGTGACGCGCGAGGCGGTGCAGCACTCTCGATGCGCCAGGTCACAGGCCGCCCGATCAAATTCATCGGTGAAGGTGAAAAACTTGATCAATTCGGGGTCTTCCACCCGGAACGCATGGCCAGTCGGATTCTCGGCATGGGTGATGTGGTCAGCATGGTGGAAACCGCTGCCGAAAACATCAATGAAAAAGACGCAATCAAAGCCGCTGAACGCATCCAGTCAGGGAAATTTGATTTCAACGACTTTCTTGACCAGATGAATATGCTTCGCAAGCTCGGCCCGCTCGATGGCTTGCTTGGGATGCTTCCCGGATTCAACAAAATAAAGAAACAGATCCCAGCGGATGCCTTCGATGAAAATAAAATGAAACGTATGGAAGCGATCGTGCTTTCCATGACTCCACGGGAGCGCACCCGCCCCGAACTCATCAAAGGATCCAGAAGAAGGCGCATTGCCAATGGATCTGGCAACACGATCATCGAAGTAAACCGTTTCTTAAAGCAGTTTACCCAGATGCGCAAAATGATGAAGTCCAAAGGGAAAATGAAAAACATGATGCAGCAGCTCGGCGGCATGGAAGGAATGGAGGGGATGGGCGATATGAACAGCCTGCTCGGAGGGAAAGGAGGAGGCAAACTGCCGAAGCTCCCATTCTAGAATAAAGGTGATGGTGCCATCACTCGCTTATCCCGAGCACCTTCAACCCAACATCAAATTTAACGGGCTGCCCTATGACGGGTTGCCCGTTTTTTGTAGCCTCATTAGACCAAGTAGTAAAACAGACGGGACGATAGCCGAGATGAATAAGTTCTTTGGCAAGGCGCGACGAAGGAATGGTGCGGGCACCATGACTAAGGAGAAACAAAGCCAAAGGAGTCATTCATCCGGAACTCTCATGGATCACGCAGTGCTTTTCCAAATACCTCAACAACGATCAATCGTCTCGTCTGTTTTGCGGAGTGGTATTACCCCTGCGTCACGCCTGGCGGCAACCAGTCATCCGACATCGGAGTAATCAAGGTGCTTTCATCCACCTGGTTAATCTCACTCGCAGATTTTCCACCCAATTCGACAATGGCGATGCCTCGTATCCCTTCAAGAAGCATATCAAACACCACCGGACTCTCATTGACATCCCGTCTAATCCTTAGCATTTGCCTCTGAATGCGTTCATCAATAGAGCAACTTTGTTTGTTGTATTTTGCCCAGTTGACATCAAGCACATACCAATAACGGATGTCCGATGCATGCTCTCCGTATTGCTCAAGACTTCGCTTCTTGCATTTCGCTAGATCCCTAGGGTCCGTCACCTCTACAAGGTCGGGCATGATGGATTCAATATCATAAGCCATGAGGTCCAATTGCTTACGAGCTTCGAAAGCGCTTTCTTCATCCTGGACCCGGACAAGCACCGATGGCACTCGACCATAAACATTCAAGCATCGGGAGACCGCATCGTCGGATTTTTCGAGATCCTTAACGCTTTCCAAGCCTGCGGTTTTTTTCATCTTCAAGCCTTGGTCGTCCACGACCTCTTCCTGAGCATCATTGCTTTCGCCATTTTTTAATTGCTGCAGTTGATGCGCTACTTCCTTCACTTGGTTGCAGGAAACCAGACCGAGAAGGATCAACAAACCAACACAAGATACAGACAGTCCCTTCACGCATTTGTTTATGCTCCAGACTAACAATGACAGCAAGATTTATTCCATACAAAAGAATGCCCTCATCTATCCTGGCAATCAAAGATCAAATCAAACCTAACGACCAAGCATGCCGTTCGTATCCTGGATCGTCAGACCCCGTTGGTCTTTCCAGTCCGTCACATCCGGTTGTTTATACGATTGCCGACGTTTACTTACCTGGACATTCTCTGTGGTTGATGTTCTTCGAGCAGTCTGTTCGGTAGCTCGCTTCGAGCGAAACGGGTTAATCGAAAACTTTTTCTTGCTGTCGGCAGCTTGCACACTCTGTTCTCCGGACTGTTTTCTGACGTACCACGGTTCGTGCTTATACTTACTTGTATCACCACGGGCATTGAATTGTTTTGCCTGATAGGATTTGTCACCAGCCCAGCGCTTCTTACGATACGATTTACTCGTGTAGTCCTTACCGCTAAAATCCTTGTTCGCTGCTATCTGGCTGCTTTTATTCTCAAAGCTACTCCGTTTGTCCGACTGCATCATCGGATTGCCGTGTTCATCCTTACCAACGCTGAACGGCAATTCATTCCCCCAGGGGTCTTTGTTGACCTTTTTCTGAGTCATCGTGCGCTCAGACTCACAGGAGGTAAGCATCAGCAAAGCCGCCATTGCCAAGGTCCGGATGATCCGATAGTCAGACATTCTCATTGCGCGGGGAGCCTCTCACGTAAGTCTTTGAACTGCAAGCCCTAATCCTGAGGAGCGGGTGTAATCCCCATACGCTCTGTTTTAGCATCGGTGATATCTGACCAAGTCAAGTCACCATGATCAATACGGTGCATCTCTGACTCATAAATGGCATCTTCATTCCGCGGGTCAATCATCGCAGCCAACGCGACAAAATAACGAGACAGTTGGGCATTTGCTTTCCCCTCTTGCTTTTCCAAGAGTTGACCACGCGCCAGCAACAGTCTGGCGAAAACCTCTGGATCATAGTCGGCAGCAACTTTTTTTGGCATCATGCTGGCTTGCAGCTGCCGGTTGGCCACCACGCTTTTCCGGTTACGGGGAGAAAGGTGAAGGGCCAAGCCAAGTAACTGGCGCGCGTAGTCCAAGGATTTCTGAGAACCCTTGTTTTCATTCACATGAAGCACGGCAATGGCAGCCAAATTAGACGCATATTCGTCTCGCTCGTTATTCACCATCGATAACGACTCGCCAAACAAACGACGGTTGATTGTCGGGGCCTTGTATTCCCCTTGCAGTTCATCTTTAGCCTCAAGCTCAGCAGCAAAACCAAGAACGAGTGCCAACAAAAGGAGACCTTGCCATAAGCGATTCATCGTGGCTACTTTCCTTCGAAGTCAAGTATCACGCAAGTCGTAAATCCATGAATCAAAAAAACACACTCCGCAAACAAGTGCGCCAGTCACTTGCGGGCACACCGACCCCGTCGCTGGCTAGGGCTTCACAAACGATTTGCCTGCACCTCCAACGGCATTGGCAAGATAGACCGCTCCCCACCCATCTTGCGGTCTTCGCCGCACACGGAGCGGAAATCGATCTCTCCAGCCTGCATCATTTATTACCGCAGAGTGAGTTGCTTTATCCTCTGTGCCACGCGGGTGGCATCCTTTCTTTTCATAAAGTCGATCGATTCGAAGAACTCGCACCGGGAATGCTCGGGATTTTAGAACCCAGACCGGATATTCATCCCGAAATTCCGATTGGCCAAATCAACTGCTTTCTTTGCCCCGGGCTCGCATTTGGAGAAGATGGAACCCGACTTGGTCACGGAGGTGGATACTATGATCGGGCACTTAGTCGCAAATCACCCGACTCCACCAGTTTCGGCATTGCCCTTGCTTCGCAAATTCAAGCCAGTGTGCCTCATGACGCACATGACATCCGGGTCGACCACATTGTGACCGAAGTCGGGATTGTTCAGTCAAAACCTAGCGACTAGTCCGACCAAACAAGATTGAGAAGCTGCTCTTGAATCTGGTTCATCCGGTCTTGGTCGTCTGGCTTGGCATCCAGGTGCCCAGCCAGATGGAGTAAGCCGTGGATAATATACAACATGATCTCCCTGTCCACATCGTTGCTAAATTCTGACGCTTGCCTGACAGCGGTTTCAACCCCCACATGAATCTCCCCATGTTCGAAGGTGATCACATCAGTCGCTCCCGGGATGGACATAAATTGCTCATGCACCGATGCGATCGTCTCATCATCAATCAGACTGACCTCGATCTCGTCCAAATCCTGAATCACCGAACGGGATCCAATCCTGTGTTCCAACACCCCCATCAGAGAGGCTTTGGCGGCGGATTCAAAGCGCGCCAACAACTCATTGGTCAAAGTTACCCGGTCCTGATGGTTGTAGACCGCTATATCAGGCATGCCTTTCATCACATTCCAACCTGAACTAGCCGAGACTGGCTACATGTTTGCCAGCCAAATTGAGATCTGCTGGCAAATTTTCCATCACCTCGATTTTTTCTACCGGAAAGGCATCGCGGTTTTTCTTATCGTCGTCATCGGGGTAATCGATGCGTGAATGCATCATGCTGGTCAAGGTGGATGTAAAGCTGGCAGAGATGATTTTGATATCGCCCATCGTCAGTCCGCTGTCATCCATTTGACCGGAAGTAACGCGGGCCATAACCAGTTCGTTGACCAGTTTGGAAATTTTCATCGGATTCGGCTTTTTCAAGGTTCTGGACGCGCTTTCGACAATATCAGCCAAACTGATAATTCCGCTTTCCCTGCTGCTTGGGCACGGGCCGGGATATCGGAAACTCTTCAGATCCACATCCGGTAAGTCTTCCTTGTTTTCCAATCCCTGCTCCACTTTTTCTTCGGCATCCTGACGTTGATCCAAGGCTTTGTGATAAAAATAGCGCATCACCGATGTGCCGTGATGCTCACGTATGACCTCAATGATCTTGGGATTCAATTTATGTTTGATCGCCATATCCACCCCATCTTTGACATGCGCAATAATGATGATGGTACTCATCGTGGGCGTTAAGTCATCATGAGGGTTGGTATCCCCTTGGTTTTCAATGAAATAGTTCGGCTTTTTCAGCTTTCCAATATCGTGGAAATAGGAACACACGCGACACATCGCCGCATTCGCTCCAATCTGCTCTGCCGCCGACTCCGACAGGGTCGCCACAACCATACTGTGATGATAGGTCCCCGGAGCCTCGAGCTGTAACTGACGTAGCAGCTTGTGATTCAAATCGCTCAGCTCCAACCAGGAAATATCCGTCGTGATCGCAAATAAACTCTCAAAAATGGGCAAGAGCCCACTGACGACCATGCCCGTCACAACGCCCCCCAATAAAGCTACCGCAATCTTCCCCCCCTCAACGGGAAGCGTGGAACTGACATACAATGCCTGCAATTGTATTTTGTCGAATGACAAGGCCAAGAGCAAGGTAACTCCGCCCACATAAAGGCCCGCCCGCAACAAGGATCCACGACGACGCACGTTACGCGTCAAGGAGACCGCCATACCTCCGGCTGCCAGACTAATCACCAAAAAGCAAAAGATATCCTCCACAGGCATCAGCAAGGAGCCAAACAGGCTGACGATCATCGTGGAGAACACTCCCGATTGCCGCCCCAGCAAAACAGAGTGCACCATCGGAGCAAAGGCCAAAGGAGCCAACAGGAAACGGTAGTCCAGATCCCAACCGTTGGTATCAATGAAATAGAACGTCGCCCGAACCAAAAGAAGATGAATGAGAATCCCCCCAAAGACCAAGGCCACTTTTCCATTTCGAACCTGAGAGCTGTGACGAATATGGAAAAAAAACACGGCAAGCGCAGCCAACACAAAACAAACCAACCCCCTGCGGATTTCATCATCACAAAAGAGAGTCTGCTCTCCAACGTAAAACCCGACAATCACACAGGAAAAAACGGCAAAAAGAGGGTAAATCAGCAGCTTAATCAGAATGCTTCTCTCCATGGAGTCCACTACCGCACTCTCACTCGCTGCCGTAGTTCGGCGTTTTTTGCCTGATGACATCCCTTTTTCAGCAAGGCGCCATCGTTTAAAAGCATCAATAAATCCCATAAATTGGTTTATTCTAGTAGGGTGAACTTAGCGAAAGCTCCATCCGGTCTAGACGGAGAAAGGACGCTAATGCGTCCCTTTCGTAGGGCGGATTATATCCAAACCCGACTCCTTGGCAATATCCAATGAGCCCTCCAACTCAATCGCGCATTTCAAATGACCATTTGAAATAATCATTTACTTCCTGTGATCCAGTGCTAGCTTGCGCCCATGTCCGAGTCAGGCAATCATCTTTCAGCAAGTGAATCCGAACAAAAACAGGCTTCTTCGACCAAAGAACAAGTCCTGAGCTGTGCGGTTCCACTGTTTGCTGAAAAAGGGTACCGGGACGTCACCTGTGCCGAAGTCAGCCGCGCGGCCGAAGCAAACATCGCGGCCATCAATTATCACTTTGGTAGCAAAGAGAATTTATACCGCCTCTCAATGAGGAGAGCCTTCGAGCTGGCCAACAAAAAATACCCCTTCAACGCAGGTATTGATAAAGATTCGACACCTGAAGCTCAACTACTCGCCATGATGAGCGCCATGATTCGACGTAATTTCGACGATGGCCCTGCCGGTTATCTTAACCGGATCATGGCTCACCAAGTGTCACGGCCAACAGCGCCTCACGCCCTTGTCATCGAGGAAATCTCCAATCTTCAAGGAAACCATCTCTCAGAAATTATCCGAAAGATCACGGGTGAACTATCTGAACCTTTTTTGCAACAGGCTAAGATGAATGTGGTTGCACTCTGTGTCTTCCCGCGCTGGGCCCCTGCAATGAAACAACACCTGTTCCCTGCTCCGCCCAGCGAGGAAGATCTGACACTCTGGGCGGAGCATCAGCACCGATTTGCACTTGCCGGTTTACAAAGCCTGAAAATGACCGATCCATCTTAAACTCCGATTCCCCAAGCCCCCCTTTTTACTTTCGACTAATTGATCTCATGCACGCATTGAAAAAAATTCTTTCCCTGGGACTGATCCCTCTGGTTATCCTCGCATTAGGAGGATCGGTTGTCATTTATCTCATCAAAACCAAACCGGAACCCAAACGCGCCATCCCTCCGCAAATCATCGCTCACGTTGAGGTGATCAACTCGCAAACCGACACGCATACTCCATGGATTGACACCTACGGGACGGTTCGAAGTTACTATGAAACTGAAATTTCCAGTTTGGTTGCAGGTGAAATCGTCAGTATTTCACCACGATTTCAAACCGGTGAATCCGTGCGCAAAGGGGACGTTCTGGTGGAGATCAACACCGCAGACTACCTCGCTGCCATTGCCTTACAAAAAGCGAATATCGCCAAAGCCAAGGAAACCCTACTCACAGAGCAGGCTCGTGGCAGGATCGCCCGAAGCGATTGGCAGTCGAGTGGGCGCAAGCTCGAAGACGCCTCCCCATACACTCTGCGTGTCCCACAGCAAGAAGCTGCCCAGGCAGCCGTGGACTCCGCCGAAGCGGCTCTAGCCAAAGCGGAACTCGATCTGAAACGCACAAAAGTGACCGCTCCTTACGATGCCATTGTCCAGGAACGGCTCGCCAGCCCCGGATCCATCGTCGGTATTGCCACGCCACTGGGAAGGCTCATCGCAAGGGAAAAAGCTGAGGTTCGACTCCCCCTTACCCCGGATGAGGTCGTGCAGCTCAAGTTACCCCTTGCGTTCAGACTTCCCGAGGATGAAACCGTCGATCGGGAACGCCTGATCGATGTGACACTCTCATCACCTGCATACCCTGGGATTACCTGGCCGGGCGTCATCACTCGCACAGAAGCCAGCGTGGATGCAAAAAACCAAGTCATCTACGTTGTAGCAGAAATCAAAGCCCCCTTCGACCCTCCGGGATCGCCATTACCTATCGGAACCTTCGTCAAAGCACGAATGCAAGGAAAAGACCTGCCGAACACAATCCGAGTGCCTGAGGCATCCATCATCAATGATCACTTTGTGTGGGTTGTCGATGGCGACTCCAAACTCAGAAGGCAAACCGTCAACCGACTCTATAGCTCCAATGGCATGGTCATCGCCAGTCTGCCTGAAAATGCCCCACCCACCCCGTATCACATCAGTGTCAGGCCACTGCCCAGTTTCAGAAACGGTCAAGAAGTCAAAGCTGAAACCAAAACCAGAGCGAGCGAATCCAGCACAGCAAACAACGACGACGTGACGCCATGAAAGATGCGATCGAAAAAGACCATAAAATCATCGCATGGTTCGCCCACAATTCCGTGGTCGCCAATGTCCTACTGTTCGCCATCCTCGGCTTTGGCATCTGGACAGCGCTGAATGTCCGCAAAGAAGCGTTCCCATCATTCGACGCCAAAAGCGTCAATATCGAAGTCCCCTTTCGAGGAGGAACACCCGAAGATGTCGAGCGTGGCGTCGTCCTCAAAATCGAAGAGAGCTTGAAAAATGTGGATGGCATTGAGCACATCCGCAGCACGAGCACGGAAACCAGTGCGACCATCGTCGTTCAAGCATACGAGGACTACGATCTGAGCAAGCTGCTCGACGACGTCAAAATCAAAGTCGACGCCATACCGACACTCCCTGAGCAGGCAGAGAAACCGATCATTTCTGAACGGAAACGTGAAAATTCCGTCATCTGGATTGAGGTTCATGGTGATGCCAGCGAGGAAGTGCTCAAAGAAACGGCCCGCGAACTCAGGGACGACTTGCTACTTGACCCCTCTATCAGCAAGGTTAATACCAGTGGAGCGCGCGATTATGAAATCTCGATTGAAGTTTCTGAAGACAAATTGCGAACCTACGGTCTGACTTTCGAGGAAGTCTCCCAAGCGGTTAGTGCGAACTCAATCGACCTGTCAGGCGGAGTAATCCGGAGCAACCGGGGTGACATTTCATTGCGAACCCGCTCTCAAGCCTACAATACCCGTGACTTTGCAGCTATCCCACTCAGAACCACGGAAGAAGGCACCCGCATCTACCTTCGCGACGTTGCCAGCATCCGGGACGGTTTTGTTGATCAGGACTTTCTCTCAGAATTTGAAACATCACCAACGGTCAGCCTGAATATTGTCAACGAAGGAAGCGACGATATCCTGAAGTCCCGCAAAGCAGCCGATGAGTTGGTTCAGCAATATCTGGAATCCAACAAGCTCCCCGAAGGCGTCACCCTCACTCTCTGGAGCGACGAATCCAAAGTGATTCGTGCACGACTGATGTTATTGGCAAAAAATGGCATCCTTGGGGTTCTGCTGGTGATCGTTTGTCTGACGATGTTTCTTAACCTGCGTCTCGCTTTCTGGGTCTCACTCGGTATCCCGATTTCGCTCGCTGGAGCCGTCATTCTCTTCCCTCTGCCCGGTGTTGACATCTCTATCAATGTCCTCACCTCCTTCGCTTTCATTCTGGTTCTCGGAATTGTCGTGGATGATGCCATCGTCATTGGCGAAAGCGTCTACGCGGAAAAAGAAAAACAAATCGATTGTAAATCTGGGAATGCTCCATTCCGGGCAACCGTCCGAGGGGTGAGCAAGGTGATTGTGCCAGCCGTCTTCGGGGTGTTGACCACCATCGCAGCCTTCTATCCATTGACTCAGGTTAGCGGACGTATGGGTAATGCCTTTGGCCAAATTGCCACCGGTGTGATCTTCTGCCTGATTTTTTCACTGATTGAATCCAAACTCATTCTTCCCGCGCACCTCGCCCACATCGACGTTCACAAAAAGCCGACCAATGCCCTCACTCGCGCCTGGGCTAGGTTTCAAGGAAGTATCGCATCCAGTCTGAAATGGTTCATCCGGACGGTCTACCAGCGCTTTCTCAACTGGTTGATGCCACACCGCTACACCGTGACAGCTGCCTTTGTTGCTGTGTTTGTCATCGTTGTGGCTCTTCTGCCATCCAACCGACTTCGCTTTGTCTTTTTTCCAGACATCCAACGAGACAGTGCCTCAGCCATTCTAGAGCTGGAAGAAGGCTTGCCGGTCAGCTATTTGCATGAACAGGCCCGCCGCATCTCGGATGCTGCACACAGAACAGGAATGGAATTTGAATCCGAAACAGGACATAACCCATTCAAGCACGTTCAGGTGCATTCAAAAAATAACACGCTGGCCACCATCGCCGTCGAACTGACCCCCTCGGAGTCGCGTAGTATATCCACCAACGAAATCGTCAATGCCTGGCGCAATAAAATCCGCGGCATCGCCGGGGCGAAATCACTCACCTTTTCCGGGAAAGCCGGGCCTCCCGGTGGAGCGCTCGATATCCAACTGCAAAGCGATAACCTGGACTCACTGAAATCCGCAGCCGAAGCCCTAAAAACAGAACTCAGCAGCTACAATGGTGTGTTTGATGTGCAGGACACCTTTAGTTCGGGACGACCCGAAATTCAAATCGAGGTAACGCCTGAAGGGGAAGCCGCCGGTTTTGATAAACGAGACTTGGCACTCAACCTCCGAGACGCCTTCTATGGTCGCGAAGCCCAGCGCGTGCAGCGTGGGCGCGACGAAGTTAAGGTGATGGTCCGCTACCCGATTGATGACCGAGGAAGTATTGATACGATGCGAGACATGCGGGTGCGCAGTCTCGACGGGACGACCGTTCCTTTTGGCATCGTTGCCGACACCCATTACGGTCAGGGCTTGTCAAAAATCGAGCGCTACGACGGCAAACGGATCGTTTCCGTTAAGGGAGATGTCGATAAAGATGTCACCTCCTCGGACGAAGTCCTGCTAAAGCTTCAAAAGGACTATTTCCCTGAACTTCTCAAACAACACCCGGACATCACCTTCAACCTCAGCGGAGAGGCTGAGCAACGGGCCAAATCCATGAAATCACTCTTCATCGGCTTCGGTGCGTCCATCATCTTGATCTACATTCTACTCGCCATACCGCTTAAAGCTTATGTCAAACCCCTCTTCATCATGTCGGTGATCCCCTTCGGCATCATCGGAGCTCTCGCCGGACACTATCTGGTGGGAATCCCCGTCAGTATTCTGTCCATCTTTGGTATTCTGGCACTCAGCGGCGTGGTGGTGAACGATTCTTTGGTGTTGGTGCACCGAATCGATGATCTTCGGCCTCAGTATTCTTCATTGGAAGAAACGATCCATCAAGCTGGAGGAGAACGTTTCCGAGCCATTTTGTTGACCTCGGTGACCACCTTCGTCGGACTTACCCCACTGCTTGCCGAAACCGAGGTTCAGGCACAATTCCTCAAACCCATGGCCGTTTCTCTTGGATTTGGAGTGCTCTTTGCAACCTTCATCACCTTGATCTTGCTTCCCATGCAGTTATTGATCGCACGAGACATCAAGCGAGGGTTCATTCACTCAGCGAACAGCTGGAAACGTCTCTTGGGACCGAAAGCCGATTGAGAAAACAGAAGAAAAAACGAAGACAGACAAGAAGCTTCACTCGGAAAACTCAACAAAAACAGCCAAAATCAAGGCTTTGAGTTTTGATCTATCCTCCGCTGCAGAGTTTGGATCCAACTGACTAATGGATCACGCCCTCTGCAGTCAGAGAAGATAGACAACAACAATAAGTATACACTTACCTAGCCCACTCGAAACCTTCCGGGGAATGGCCTCGCCCTATTCGAGATAGTTCGTAGCTAATTCACCCAACGGGTCTGAGCGGTGAAAGGAATTCCGGTGCGGATGAGCAACAACTCTCAAACCACACCCTTCCCTTCTGCTGTGACCCATATTTAGTATAATCCAGCCAATTATCCATAATTTTGGGATTAACAGATCCGAATATGTGACGAACCTCTGGTATTGAGGGACGAATCTGTTAATCTTCGTCCACGTATGGAACGGTTCCTTAAAGCATTGCTGGTTGTATGTGCCTTTTTGCTGGCCTGGGTTCTGCTCACACTGGTGCTTACAGCCCAGCTCACCTACAGTGGAGCCCCCTGGACATCAGGTCTTCTCGTATCAGTTGAGCAGATGCTGCCATGGTTCATTGCCAGCCCATTACTGATCTATGTTTCTTACCGGTTCCCCATCCTTTATGACCGCTGGTGGCTGCATACCGCGCTTCACTCAGTGCTCTGCCTGCTCATCATGGTTGGCATTGGCCGCACCCGGGAATTCATACTCGAAGAATGGCCCACCCTCATCCCGCCCGAATCGAGGGTGCCCCAAGCAGCCCCTGCCTCCTCAGCCGCTCACCCGGAGCCCATAGCTATCCCCGGCTCGTCCATTTCCTCCGCCTCCCTGCAAAATAATGAGGCGCCAATCAAATCTGACCATTGGCTCGAAAAAACCGGCGTTATCCGCTACGCGAGTCAAAGCTCTCCTCTGGGTATTCCGCTCTATGTGACGATTCTCTTCATTTTCAGTCTCACCCGCTACAGGGATGAAATAAAAAAACGCGACCAGGAAGCACTCAAACTCGAATCCCAGCTGGTGCAAACGCAGCTCAACCTTCTCAGATCCCAATTGCAACCGCACTTCCTCTTCAACACCCTGAACACCATCAGCACGTTGATCCACACCAGCCCCGACAACGCTGACGCCATGGTCATCCAGCTCAGCAAGCTGCTACGCCGAACACTCGACCAACGAAACGACAGCATGATCCCGCTTCAACAAGAGGTCGAAACCTTGAAAATTTATCTCGAGATTCAAGGGATGCGCTTCGGCGATCGCATGCAAGTGGATTACCTCATTGAGGACGATACCAAAAAAGTCGACGTCCCGCCGATGATCGTGCTTCCCTTGGTGGAAAATGCCGTCCGCTACGGCGTCGAGAAATCAAGTAAGGCAACGACGATCACCATCCGTTCCCACCTCGAGGGTAAACAGCTCCATCTCGACGTGATTGATGATGGCCCGGGCATCAACCCTGAAAACCAATCCGGGACAGGTGTCGGTCTCGGGAATACCCAGAGCCGACTCGAAACCCTCTACCCAGGTAAATCGGCCAGTGTCACCCTCATCGAACAAGAGGATCACGGTGTCATAGCCCATATCGAACTTCCCCTCCCATAAACATCATCATGAATTTAAAAATAGCCATCATCGATGACGAATCCATTGCCCGTGACCGCGTCAGGCGTTTTCTGGAAAGCCACATGACCAACATCCAGATCATTGGAGAAGCCGGCAATGGTATCCAAGGACTTGAAATCATCCGACAGCATCAACCGGACCTCATTTTTTTGGACATTCAAATGCCGGAAATGGATGGATTCGCGATGCTTGCAGAACTCCTTCCAGATGAGCGACCTTATGTGATCTTTACCACGGCCTACGACGAATATGCGATCAAGGCGTTCGAAATTCACGCCCTCGATTACCTGCTCAAGCCTTACACGAAGGAACGCTTTGACTCCGCACTTGAGCGCATGATAACGGTTTCACCTCAAAACGGGGGCATTCAGAAAAAACTTGAGTCACTTCTCGCGCAAGCCGCCCCCCCGAGTATTTCACGTCTGGTCATCAAAGATCAAGGCCGTGTCATGTTCGTCCCCCTTGACCAAATTGATTGGATCGAATCGGCAGGCAACTACGTTATTGTTCACACCCATGATAAGTCCCACATGATGAGAGAAACCATGACCGAAATGGAGCGTAAACTTCCCGAGGTTGATTTTTTCAGGGTGAGCCGCTCAGCAATCGTCCGAGCCGATCAAATCATGGAATTGCGCACCGTCAGCAAATCTGAGAGTCAGGTGGTCCTGAACTCAAAAGCAAAGGTGAAAACAACTCTCCCTCTCAAAGAGCTTCAAGCCAAACTCAATCATCTGTAAGGAGATGGGCAGCCCTTGGTGCTGCAACAGCCACAGATTAGACCGAGGTGCTCTATGAGACCGACTGTCTGGCCGCCTTCACGGTGTTGGCGATCAACATGGCGATGGTCATCGGCCCAACACCGCCCGGCACCGGAGTGATGGCGGCACACTTTGGAGCCACTTCGTCATAAGCAACATCCCCAACCAAACGATAGCCTCGTTTTGCGGAGGCATCCTCCACCCGGTTGATCCCGACATCAATCACCGTTGCCCCATCCTTGACCATGTCAGCCGTGACAAATTCAGGACGGCCAATGGCAGCTACAATAATATCCGCCCGGCGACTGACTTCGGCCAAATCTTTAGTCCGCGAGTGAGCCACGGTTACCGTGGCATTTCCTTCCTTGCTCATCAGCAATAAGGCCATGGGTTTCCCCACAATCATACTGCGCCCGATGACCACGGCTTGGGCTCCGGAGGTCTCCACCCCCGCTTCTTTCAAAAGTCGCATACAACCGGCCGGAGTGCAGGGAACAAATCCCGAGGCGTCCTCCAGCGCCAACTTGGCAACGTTCTCAGGATGAAAACCATCCACATCCTTGGCTGGGTCAATGGCGCGAACAATCGCCTCTTCATCGATGTGTGGGGGCGGCGGAGATTGAACCAAAATCCCATGAATAGCGGCATCCTCATTCAATTCCTCCACAACCGCTAAAACTTCCTCCTGACTGGCATCAGCCGGCAATTCAATTTTTCTGGAATGCAGCCCCAGTTCGGCACATTTCCTTACTTTGGAGCCCACATAGACTTTGGATGCCGGATCATCACCGACCAAAACCACAGCCAAGCCCGGAGTAATTCCGCGATTCTTTAAGGTTTCAATTTCCTGACTGCACTCGTCGAGCACTTTGGCCGCTACCGTTTTTCCGTCGATGATCTTGCTCATGCTGATTATTATTTACTGGAAGTTTCGGGGAAGTCGTCAATCCCTTCGTGAAGAGAACTCTCTACACCTTGTCGAACAGATTCAAAATCATTTTCATCTAACTTCGCCGGAATATGACACGGAGCTTCAATATGAATCGTCACCCGGCTGAACGGTTTCGGGATATGCAAGCGGTCCCAAGTTTTTAACCGCCAACTTGAGGAATAAGAAAATCTGACCGGATACAAAGGACAGGATGCCGATTGGGCCAGTTTGACCACTCCGGGCTCCATCACATATCGAGGTCCACGGGGGCCGTCCGGCGTAACAAACACTTGGTCATTTTGTTTGAGTGCTCGCTTCAAAGCAATCAATGAAGCTACGGCCCTGCGGGAACTCGATCCACGAACGGACTTGACACCAAAGCAGGAAAGGAACGAGGCAATCACCGCTCCATCCTTACTGGCACTGGTCAAAGTGCTCGCGGGAATTTTTCCAAGAAATCGACTCAAGGCCAAAGGAGCCGTTAATAGATTACCATGCCAAAAAACCCAAACCCCGGGGATCCCAGGGCCAACCACTTGACGCGTCTCATGTGGATCCTCAACCCGATAGCGCAGGGTCATCCCCAACAAACCAACCACGGATGCCGCCAGTTTGCCCGCGGCCAATTGCTTCCACGATCCTCGAATTTCCAAGCGCTTACTCATACGGCATCATTCCTCATCCAACTTCAATCGGCAGTTAACCTAGCATCTTCAGCACGGCCGTCAATGCTGCGACCAGAATCAAACAGCCGGCAACAAAACCTGCTATTTTATCACGGGTAATCGATTTAGGCCGGTGCATTGATGCCGACGGTGGAAAAACAACCGCAGCATACACCATGCCTGCTACCAATCCCCCGACATGTGCCGCATTGTCGATGAAGCTCATCCCCAGCGTGCCAATCACCCCCATCAGAATCACCCCCGCAATCAACCTGCGTCTGGCCAACCGCGGAACCAGACTTCTATGCATCAGCTCAAAGACCATCAAAAAGCCCAATAGCCCCATGATTCCACCGGAAGCACCAACGGCAGGACGATCCGGATACCACCAAAAGGAGGCATACCCGCCAACCCACATCGCCATAAAAAAGACAATCAACAAATGGGGCCAACGTGCCAGACACTCGGTTCGGCGACCCAGGTACATCAAGCCGGCGGCATTCATCAACAAATGCACTATATTCCCATGGAGAAAAGGAGTGGTCATCAATCGCCAGGTCTCCGTAGCATCTGGAAATGCCGCAAGGTATTTTACGCCTTCTTGTTTTAACAAGCCAGCCCTCAGGATGGACAATTTAAGACCACCGCTTCCAGCTGCCCCCATATCCACGACCAACTGAACCACAGCACAGACGGCTAAACAGGCCAACAAACCATAGGTTACCGGGATGCGCTGCCGATGCATCCAACTGTCAAACTGGGCATCCGGCAAATCTTCCGCCATATCGCGGTGCTTCATTTTTGCCAGATGCGTTTTGGTTTTCCAGCCTTCATACAATGGCAGCAAACCAAAAATGAGAAATAGAAGAGCGGCCACACCAGCCACCTGACTTGAGTAAAGCGAGCTCCACTGCCCTCCGCTGTTCTGCCAGGCTGACCATAACGACCAGGCCATAACGGCGGCAAAAACGGCTCCCATCCGCAAGCCATCGCTGAGATCCCGCTCTGCTGCAAGCTTGCGCCGAATGCGGATCGGCGTGTGCAAGGCTGCAACTTCCTCTGGAACAACCAAACGATCGTGTTCGGGAGTCCAAACCAAATCAATCCCCTCTCTGGAAGATCGCAGCTTGGATGCCAGGTCTTCCAGATCATCAGCCACATGCGCTCGACCTTTAGCATCAAAAAAGCCAAACCCAGATGTTGCGGGTTTGGCTGGAAAGGCATCCCTACGTGCCCATACAGGCAGAGTCTGGGATGCTCCTGATGTCTTGGACGATTGCCCCACGAAGATGGATTAGTTTCCTCCTTCTCCGGTCTCGGATGAAGCCGGAGTCTCTTCAGAACCGGTGGATGGTTCTTCGGTAGCCGTGTCCTTGTCCTCTGCAGGAACGTCTTTGTTGTCTGTATCTTCAGCAGGAGCGCTCTCCTTGGAATCAGCATCCGGACTGCCAGGCATCACTACCGGAGCCTCAGGAGCTTCCGTTGGAACATTTGGCACAGTTTCAGCAGGAACGTCCTTCTCGGAAGTATCACTCATGTCAATCTGGGTGTTCTGACGCTTACCAATCAAGATGGCCAACACCAGGGTCACCACAAAAAACAAGGTGCCAAGGTAAACGGTTCCTTTTTGCAAGACATCGGTCGTGCGTGCTCCAAACGCCTGGTCGGTCAGACCGGAACCAAAAGCGGCTCCAAGGCCTTCCTGCTTGGGGCGCTGCATCAGAACGACGAGTGCAAGCAACAAACAGATGATCACGTGGATCACCAGCAGAAGATTAATCGAGATGGTTAGCCAGTCAACGGCTGCAATTAAAGGTGTCATGGGCGCGGGAATATGGTGAACGGATGCCAGCTTGTAAAGACGCGATTTACGACTTTAGGCATCTTTTTTCTGATTTTCTCCCCTTTTCTATTCAGTTGGTGCGATTCATGCGGAATACTGACAGGCAAACAAACGCCTAGCAACCAACCAACTGAGAAAAGGCTTAAATTTTACGAAGAATTTCGTTCTTTTCGTTACAAACTACCTTCAAAGGAACGATCGGTGTTTTAGAGAGAGCAAAGGCCATGATGGTAATCCGCTCTCCCGCCTTGATGACATGTGCCGCACCTCCATTCATAATGATGGTTCCGGTTCCCGGCTTCCCGGCCTGCGCATAGGTTTCGAGCCGACCGCCCTTGGATGCTGAAGTAACAAGGACCCGCTCGCCGTCGATTAAGCCGACAGCTTCCATCAGATCGGATGGGATTTCAATGCTGCCTTCATACTCGACATCAGCGATACTGACACAGGCGCGGTGGATTTTAGATTTTAATAGCACGAGCTGCATGCCCGCAACCAAGCCCCGAACGGCCTGAAGGTCAAATTTCAAATTCAATAAAATCGTAAAAAATCACCATTGCAATTGTCAAAAATTCCCCTAGCGTCCCGCGCCATGCTCAAGGCAGGAATTGTAGGACTCCCCAACGTCGGTAAATCAACCCTCTTCAATGCAGTCACCCGCACACGCAACGCGGAGGCTGCCAACTACCCGTTTTGCACCATCGACCCCAATGTCGGCGTCGTCACCGTGCCGGATGATCGCTTGGAAGTCTTGGGGGAAATCAACAGCACCCAGAAAATCATCCCCGCAGCTATCGAGTTTGTCGATATCGCCGGATTGGTCGAAGGCGCATCAGAAGGTGCCGGTCTCGGTAATAAGTTTCTGGCCAACATTCGTGAAGTCGACGCCATTGTGCAAGTTGTCCGCTGTTTTGAAAACGACGACATTATCCACGAACTCGGAACCGTCGATCCCCTGCGCGATATCGAAATCATCAACTCCGAGCTCATCTTGTCTGACATTGCCGCGATGGACAAACGGAAGGAGTCACGGACTAAAAAGGCCCGGGGTGGTGACAAAGAGGCAAAAAAGGAACTCGACCTGATTGAAAAGCTCCTGCCCCACCTCGATGCCGGAAACCCAGCCGTCACGCTCGAACTCAATGATGATGAAAAGGAAACTCTGCGAGAGTTTTTCCTGCTGAGCTCGAAGCGCACAATTTTTGCCTGCAACGTGGCTGAAGACGAACTTGCCGATGCCCAGTCCAATCCCGACGGCCATGCCATGGTTAAAAAAGTGCGTGAATACGCCGCAGCCAGCCATGATGCCGAAGCCATTGTAATTTCTGCACGCATCGAGGAAGAATTGATCGAGCTCTCCCCCGAAGAAGCCAATGAGTTTCTCACCGATATGGGAATCACGGATTCCGGTGTCTCTACTCTGATTCGTTCGGTCTACCACTTGCTCGGATTGCGGACCTACATCACCAGTGGGGAAAAGGAAACCCGGGCCTGGACAATCCACACTGGAGATAAGGCTCCTGCAGCAGCTGGAGTCATCCACGGTGATTTTGAACGTGGGTTTATCGCCGCCGAAGTCGTCGCCTACGAAGACCTGGTGGAGGCCGGCTCAAAATCAGCAGCCCGCGACGCAGGGAAACTGCGCATCGAAGGCAAGGAATACGAAGTCAAGGACGGCGACGTCATCGAATTCCGCTTCAACGTCTGATCCTGCTCGATCAGCCACCAGCCACCTCTTCATTTTTACGAAAAAACCAACAACCTGGGGGTTTTAACCCCAGGAAAAGCATAAAACCACTTGATTTCCAGCATTAGAAGAGGTATCGGACACATCAAGCGCAGTCGCTAAACCTGCTTTAGCTCTTCGCAACCCCCGCATCTGAATCCAAGCCCCCCAGAACTTGTTTTCCTTTGCGAATCATGCTCAAAATTTCCCATTTTTTCATCGTCACCTGTGCGACAGCACTGCTTCTTGGCAATGCCGTTCAGGCTGCCAACGTGATGGCTGTCACCGGAAATCAGGGTGATGGCAATTTTGACCCTAATTCGTTTTACGAAATCAACACCGACAATGGCCGCTCGACCAAGATTGGCAGCGCCACAGTCACGCCCAACCAATTAGCCTACGACGTCAGTAGTAACAACTACTATTACATGGACCACAACGGTTCGAATTTTTACCGATTCGATATTACAAACGGCACCCAACACCTGATTGGAGACCTAATCGACGTCGGTATGCCGAGTGGAAAAACCGGCAGTGGTGGTGGTGACTTCTACAACGGACGATATTATTACACACCGGAAACAGGAACTGAAGGCCTCTATGTCATCAGTTTCAACGGCGATGGGTCCCAAATTGTCAGCCACACTCCGATTGCACCAAGCAACCTCAGCGACCATTCCGACCTCTTTGACGGATCAGGAAATGCAGGGCTCGGGGACTTTGGTGATTTTGCCATCGATAGTGACACAGGGCTAATGTACGGGAGCTCCAGAATGTCAAAAAATGGCCAATCTTACTATGCATTCTGGACCATTGATCTGACCGACCCTAATTACGAGATGGCCATGCTTAACGACAATATAAGTGATGTTTATCAAATGGCCTTTGACGAGAATAACGTGCTTTGGGCGAATCGCTGGAACAGCGGCGGAGACCTTTATGAGTTAAATAAATCTGACGGCACAATCTCTGACACGGCCACACTCAGGTATATTAACAGTAGAGGGCGGTGGAGAGCCGCCAACGGTGATTTCTATGACATGGCATCAACTGGGGTGCGCGAGGGTATTCCCGTTATTCCGGAGCCAAGCTCCTTCGCCTTCATGAGCACGGCAGCCTTCCTGTTTCTTCGCCGTCGACGCAAACCAGAGGCTGTGCTATACTCCACACTGCGATGAAACCCAATGAGGGCAAGGGCTGGCAAGGACTCAGCCGCGAGTTACGCCATTGGTCCTGGAAGCGACTCCGCCCCAAAATCAAACGGGCATCCGATGAAAAACGTCGAGAGCCCACGTTAAAGGATAGCCCGCCGGAACTCGACAGCAAAGCAATCAGCCTCAAGGTTCACAAGCCTCCGCTGGGAATCACCAAAACCACACCCGCCCAAGTGGAGGAAATATTGGGTGATGAGGAAGAACCCGAGGATATCGAAGAAAAGTGGGGACTGATGGACCGCGTCAGAGACATCCCTATCGGATGGCAAATTCTCGGAATCCTTATTCTGGCTGGCATCATCACCCAATCGACCCGAATGATTGTCGAGGGACGGAAAAATAGAGAAAAAGCCATTACCATCAACACCTCCATCCTCGAACAAGACCAAGAGGAAATTCAATCCGTTGAACAAGCACTCCACCAGACCATCCGCTCCTATCTCGCAGCCGACTCCCTTGAAAAAAAGCTGAAGTGGAGCCGCTACCCTGAGCGCGTCAAGCCGATGATGGAGCAATACTATCAAAACCATACATTCAAACCTCTCGATTTTGATCACATCAAATCGATCAATTTTGTCACGTTTTGGTCGCGCCCCTTTGTCCTGCTTACAGCCTACACGACGAGTGGGGACTCCGTCTTTATGACTGTCGAGCAAACAGGCAACACGGCATTCAAGGTCGACTGGGAAACTGATGTCTACTATTTGCCAATGGATTGGCAGTCATTTATCAAACAACGCCCGACACAATCGCTCAACATGCGAGTCCTCGTCAAACCTGACAACCACTACGCCTATCAATTCAGAGATGAAGAAAAATACGAATGCTTCAGGCTGGTAAGCCGTGACGACCACACCCCCGTCTACGGATATGTGGAACGAGGTAGCCCGGCCTGGAAGGATCTACGCTACTTTTTCGAACTCCGAAAAAAATCAAGTAAGCAAGGCGAACCCCTCATTTTAACCCTGCGTTTCCCTGATACCAACAATCCCAAAACAGACAAAGGTGTAATGATTGAACGCTTTCTATCTAACAGGTGGCTTTATGTTGAACGCAAACCATAAGCTTTGAGCAAGCCTCGATCCATCAGAAGGTCTCAGTTCATTCTATGGGTTCGAGAAGCATAGGCACTATTTTTGCTTGAATGGGCGTTCATTTTTATAAACTCTGGTGTATTGGCACTTCCTCGGAACCTACACTCCCCGTGAATTCATGAAAAACGACCTGTTCCAAAACATCTTTCGTCACAGTCCTCAAATGTATTTCAACAGCAAATCAGTTAGCACCATCAAGGCTCTTCACCAGCAAGTCTTCACGCATCATGAAGGCGCCAGTCACCGCAGAATCACAAGGGAAAGAAAAAAACGAACCCCCTAAAAACGCTGCAATGCGTGACGAAATCGAGCACACATCTGTTACGCGTCCCAACACTTCATCTCTACTATCCTACTATGGAAGCGACCACCTTTCTCTCAGCCCTCAAACAACAGGGTTATACTCACTTCTCCGGGGTTCCCTGCTCTTTTTTAAAGCCCTTGATCAACGCTGTCATCAATGATCTGGATATCGACTACATCGGAGCCAGTAGTGAAGGAGAATCGATAGGTATCAGTCTGGGAGCACATTTGGCCGGTAAAAAAACGGTCAGCATCTGCCAGAATTCAGGTTTAGGTAACATGGTCAACCCTCTGACCTCACTCAACAACCCTTTTAAAGTTCCCACTCTACTCATTACTACCCTGAGAGGTGAGCCTGGAACCCCTGACGAACCCCAGCACACTCTCATGGGGGAAATCACAGGCGAGTTACTGGACACCTTACGAATCCCCTGGCAATTTTTCCCAGACTCGGAAGAGGCTATCGCCAAAACACTCTCGAATGCTGAAGACGCTATCTCAAACGACAATGCCCCCTACGCTTTGGTGCTTAAAAAAGGAACCTTATCTCCAACAAAACTTGAACCAAGCCGCCGACAAGCTTCCGTCCAGACCTATCATCTATCACACCCCCCGTCTCATCAAGACAAGAGGCCAAGCCGAACCAAGGCCATCAACACGCTGCTCTCTCAATGCTCCGGAAATGAGGCGATCATCGCAACCACAGGAAAAACCGGGCGTGAACTCTTCACCCAGAACGATCGAGATGGAAACCTTTACGTTGTCGGAGGCATGGGAACAGCGAGTGCCATCGGTCTGGGGATTGCCACCAGCCTCCCGAACCAAGCTGTCATCGTTTTAGATGGAGACGGAGCGGCACTCATGAAATTGGGAGCGCTCGCCACCATTGGTCACTATCAACCGGATAATCTGCTTCATATCGTGCTCGACAACGAAAGCCATGATTCGACAGGAGGCCAAGCAACATCCTCCAGCACCGTGGATTTTGCCCAAATCGCCTCTGCATGCAATTATCGGAATGTCTATCGTGCTGACAGCCTCGACCAATTGTCTGATTGTCTCGACGACAGCCGCCGCCGGCACGGCCCAAGTCTCATCCACCTGAAAATCAAACCGGGCTCCCCGCCTAACCTAGGACGACCTAACATTCCACCCCATCAAGTCAAAGAGCGATTCATGCAGTTCCTGCAATCGAACAGATCAAGCTCATAAGCTCCAATCGTCAGCATTCTAGTCGGAGGATTTCAGAATCAAGGCATCTCAATTTTGGCAATCTCCTCCATGATCCGGTCGGATATCTTTTGGTAGCCATCGCGACCCTTCGCCTTGAGTTCTTCGGGAGTGAAGGTGATCGGATCACCGACAACAATGGTGATCGGGCAGAAGCTTACTTTTGCTGAGCCACGAGGCAGAGCTTCCCGGGCACCAAAAATCCTGACAGGCTGCACCGTCGCCTTGGTCTTGGCTACGATCAAACCAGTTCCAGCCTCAGCGGGTTGTAGACTACCATCCAAGGTCCGCGAGCCTTCGGGGAAAATCACTACACGGTTTTTATTCCGTAGCAGCTTGATGATCGTTTTTAAACTGGTCATGTCCGGCCGTTCCTGGTCGACGGGAACCACATTCATTCTTGGAAACAACCAGGCTCCAAAACTGCGGAATAAGGTTTTCCTTGCCAAGAAATACACCGGATTTTCGTAGATAATCCCAACCAGAGGAGGGTCGATGAAACTCTCATGATTAGAGGCAATCAGAACCGGGCCGTCTTCGATCAATTTCTCTCGACCGACAACTCTCAAAGAGAAAAAACAGATAAGTAGCTTTTTCCACAGCGTGTAATTAAACCAATAAATCGTTTTCATGATCCTTCAATCAGACTGATAAATAAAATGCGCTCTATAAGCCTTTGCTTTTTAAAATCGACATCGCCTCGTCCACGACTTCTTCAATCGTCATTTCCGAGCTATCAATAACCGTGGCGCCTTCGGCAACAACCAAGGGTGATGTTTTCCGGCTGCTATCCTCCTTGTCGCGCTGACTAACGACATCGGCCAAGCCTTCGGCGGATCGACGGGCTAGACGCACTTCTTCGGAAGCATCAACATAGAGTTTGTATGGGGTATCAGGAAAAACAACCGAGCCAATGTCCCGCCCTTCCATCACCAGGCTTCCAAGCTCAAGGTAATCACGCTGTTTTTCCACAAGTAACCGGCGAACCTCTGGGATGGCAGCAATCGCGGAAACCCGGGAATTGACCGCGTCCTCCCGCAGCGCGTCACCAGCATCAACACCATCCACAAGAATGATCGATCCCCTGTCGCGAACACCACAGCGGAGGTCGATGCGATCCAACATGGCAATCACTCCCTCCGTATCGGAAGCGTCAATTCCGTGCTGGATACTCGCCCAAGCAATCGCCCGATACATCGCCCCTGTATTGATCATAATCAGACCAAGTTTCTCGGCCAGCCTGCGGGCGACCGTACTTTTTCCTGATGCCGCCGGACCATCAATCGCAATCGCAAAATGAGGTTTCGGGTTCATCACTTTTTCCAAGTCATGCTGAAACCCGGGATAGGACGTATTGATAAAGTCCGTGTTGTGCACCACCGTTTCACCCTCCGCAAACAAGCCGGCAATGATGAACGACATGGCAATCCGGTGGTCATCATAGCTTTCGAGTTCAGCGGCATGAAGTGGTCGACCTCCTGTAATTTCCATCCCATCGTCAAACTCTTCCACCTCAGCGCCCATGGCACGCAGGTTGGTTACGACGGTGGATATCCGGTCACTCTCCTTGACCCTGAGCTCACTGGCATTGCGAATCACCATACGCCCTTCGGCCAAGGCTCCGGCAACGGCTAGAACGGGAATCTCATCAATCAGATTCGGAACTTCTTCAGGTAAGATCTCCGTCCCTTGCAAGGTTCCCCCGATTACCGTCAAGTCTCCGTATGGCTCGCCCGAGTCTTCTGAGATCATGTCGACTCTAATATCAGCCCCCATGCGAATCAAGACATCCACAACGGCTTTGCGCGTTGGGTTCAAACCTACCTTTTTAATCTTGAGCTCTGCCCCGGGCATGGCGGCAGCGGCAACCAACCAGAAAGCAGCCGAAGAAATATCACCGGGAATGTAGAGATCGTTAGCCATCGGAATTTGCCCCCCATGAACGGCGATCCGATGGCCATCAATTGTCGAATCAATTTGAAAATGGTCAAAGATGCGCTCGGTGTGGTCGCGGGTTTCAGCAGGTTGACGGACCGAAGTCTCATACTCGGCAAACAAGCCTGCCAACAATACCGCGCTCTTTACCTGGGCACTGGCCATTGGCATATCATAATGGATTGCCTGCAATCGTTCTGCGGACCCGCCAAGGATCATGGGAGCACATCCCTCTTTTTCGCCTGCAGCCTCAATCCTGGCCCCCATCATGGACAAGGGCGTCATGATACGCCCCATCGGCCGGGACTGTAGGGATTCATCCCCGGTCAGGGTCGATTGAAATGGCTGGGCTGCCAGAACACCGGCAAGCAAACGCATTCCGGTCCCCGAATTGCCACAGTCGATTTCCACATCAGGAGCATTCAGCTGCATCGCCTGTCCATAGATCCTTAGCGACGTCGGTCCATAGCCCTCTAAACGCTCCAGCACCTCATACTGAACACCCAAGCTGGCCATGGCCTCCAAGGTGCACAAGCAGTCTTCACTCGGGAGATAATTGTCGATCTGAGTGACGCCGTCTGCGAGTCCGGCCATAATAGCGGCTCGGTGGGAGATGCTTTTGTCACCCGGCACTTCGATGACCGCGTTCAGACTCTTAATGGGTGTTACCTTGATGGAAGACATAACAATAAAAAATAAAGGGGCCTCTGGAAAGATGGTTATTGTTCCTTTTTAGGAGGAAGTTGATCTCGCAGGTCCTTGGCTTGCTGCAGGAACGATGTGACAGCTTCTTCGCTCGATTGCTCCAACAAAGCAAGCATTTCACGCAAATGTTCAATACTCTCTTCAATCGGAGCTTTCAATGATTCCCGGTTTCTCAACATGATCTCAGCCCACATCCCCGGGTGTCCCGAGGCAACCCGGGTGGTGTCCCTCATGCCATTTCCCGCAAATTTACCGTAATCCGGGTCCTTCAGACCAACCATGGCACCTACCGATGCCAGCAAATGTGGTAAATGGCTAATCCGGGCCATCACTGCATCGTGATCCTCCGAAGATGTCAGGTAACAGCGACACCCAAGCACCAGCCAAAAATCTTTCAAGGCATCCACATCCGCCTCATCATGGCCAAAGTCATTGGTCATCACACAGGCGGCTCCGTCAAACAAGCTCTCGCGTGCGGCCAACACCCCGGTTTGCTCAGACCCCGCCATCGGATGACTGCCAATGTATTTCGCTTCGCAACGACGCACCAAAGCGTCCAAGGTCTCTCTGGGAGTCAATTTTACACTACCGACATCTGTGATGATCATCCCTTTGAGGGAGACGTCACGCGATACAGTTTCCAGGATTTGCAGCATGGCCCCGACTGGGGTCGAAAGAATCAATAAATCAGCGCCCTTTACAGCCTCAGTGAGACTCGTTGTGGCATGCTGGATTCCCATACTCGCGGCCTCATCCACAGAGGCTTGCCTCCGTCCCCATAAGTAGACCTCGGTGTCTGGCAATCGTTTTTGCCCGGCCAAAGCCATCGACCCTCCCAAGAGCCCACTTCCTAATACGGCAATCTTTTTCATCCGCGACAATCGATGTCAGAATCACATATAAAAAACAAGAACCGACGCGCCAAACTTGCGACATCGGTTCCTGTGAAAATTCAACAGTGTAATGGTATCGGGAGCTTAAGGCACTCGGAACTTATGGGTCTCGTCAGGATCCTCAGGATCACGGCAAAGTTTTCCGGATGCAATCCCTTTTACATCAACGATGTTATGGGTGTAAGGGTTAAATACAAAACCGGGCTTCCCAGGAACGGGTGACGCGGTCGGATAGTTTTTCTTGCCATTGGTATTGGTCGGAGGAGTGGGAGACGTATTCCCATCAGAGCCTGGCGTTAACACGGTGCTATCCACTCCGGTTGGGTTTCCTGCGGCGTCGACCCCAGCCACACCATTTCCTTGTTGGCTTTGCTCAAGTATTTTCTGCTGTTCAGGCGTCAGTGTCGGTTGACCGCTCGGCGTTTGCGTCCCTGGATTGTTCGGATGAGGCTTCGGATAAAACGGGCTACACGCTCCGACAAGGAGTGCCAACCCGAGGGGTAAAAATGCTTTGCTCTTTAAGTTCATGGCTCGATCGAGTGATGGTATGCGGTTGGTCAATAATATGGATGATAGAGATGATTGCGTATCATTGCAAATGGGAGGTCTCCGTCAATCTGGGATTGAATCGAGGACTGCTTCCATAAGCTTAAACGACTGATATTCCCTGATTGTTTCAAAGAATCTACGCCAGCGCCCCTTCAAGGCTTGGCTTTGGCTTCTTTGATCCATCGGCGGGAAAAACAGCAGATGACGCATTTTCAACGCAATCGTCTGTTAAGTCAAGCCATGAGCAAGATTATTACACAGATTTTCTACTCTGCTCAACAATCAGCCTTGATTGTCAGCCGCGCTCCATTGATCTTTGACTTCGACATGATATGGCAGCTCCACACTCAAGCCCATCTTCAGTGATCACACCATAACCTCGCCGTTGTTACCCGATGAATTGGAAGGAACAGAATCCCCCGCCCGACCCCTCTGCAAAAATTGCCGAGGCCATTGTTTCGGGGGCCCTTGATGACGAGAGCTTCAATCGGCGGGCTTTGGAACTGTTCGACTATCAATTTTCTCGCAACTTACCCTACCAGCGATACTGCGAGCATCTCGACGCACTCCCGGGAAAGGTTTCATTCTGGGGCGACATCCCGGCGATCCCAACAGATGCCTTTAAACAACACGCGCATCCTCTCATCTGCCGACCGGACGGTAAGCACCATCCCTATTTTCAAACCTCGGGTACAACCACAGACATCAAGGGGCGACACTATTTCCCATCCTTTGAGCTTTATGAGCAATCCATTCTTCGCTCATGGAAACTGGAATCCATCCCGCCCCCCCAACGGGCACTTTTCCTCGTTGCCCATCCCCAACAGGCTCCCCGGTCCTCGCTCTCCCATATGATGGGGGTTCTGGATCAGCAACATCAGGGAGGCGAAAAAACATGGGGGCTCGAGGCATCAGGAGCATTAGATCTTCAATCCATCCAGTCCTGTATTGCCCACAGTGTCGACTCTCTGGCACCTCTCGCCATACTCGGGACAGCACTTGCCTTTTTACACCTACTTGAATCCTGCACCATACCCGTTCAACTCCCCCCAGGAAGCTGGATCATGGAAACCGGAGGCTATAAGGGAAGTCAAAGAAGTCTGAGTAAACAAGAACTCTATCGGCGCTTGCAAAACCAATTTGGAATACCTCCAAAACTCATCGTCAACGAATATTCCATGACCGAATTGAGTAGCCAGTTTTACACCCGGGGACTGGAGAATGCACATCACGGCCCACCCTGGACACGCATCAGGGTCGTTGACCCCATAACAGGGATGGATGCCAGCAGCGGCAGCCCCGGCCACCTGGCCATTTATGATCTCGCCAACACCCAGTCGGTGCAAGCGATCCAAACCCAGGATTTGGCTGTTGCCCATGGCCCCCATTCCTTTTTTCTACTCGGCAGAGACCCGTCCGCCCTTCCCCGCGGGTGTTCACGCGGAGCAGACGCAACATTTTCATCCACACCATGACCACCGAGCTCCGAATCCAACTTCTTGCCCGGCATTGCCAGTCCCCGGAATTTCTCGGGACCTTTAGCCCCCAGGATTTAATAGCCTGGTTACAAGCCGAACTGGGGAATGCCACCGTGCTGGACCGATTTATCCCCCACGGGCCGATTCAGACCATGGCTATCGCCCCCAAACGACTACTCCACATCGTCAGTGGTAACAGCCCTCACGGAGCGATGCAGAGTGTCTTGCGCGGACTCTTGCTAGGGTCCATGAACGAGGTGAAATTACCGTCCGGCGGGCTCCCTGAGCTTAAACTCTGGGTTGATGCCTTTCCTGACGAACTCCAACAACTTGTGAACCTACACGACGAGCTGCCCGACGCTCTATGGAAACAAGCCGACGCAGTCATCGCCATCGGTTCAGACACCAGCATTGAAGCGATTCATGACAAATTAAGTCCATGGCAACGGTTTATTCCACACGGACACAAAGTCTCGATGGGTGTGGTTTACAGTGACTTCAAAACAGCAGCGGCTCGGGCCGCCCGTGATGTTTCACTTTTCAACCAGCGGGGGTGCCTGTCACCTCACGCCATCTACGTGGATGAAACCAAGCCGGGAGACAGGCAGCGCTTTGCCTCCTTGCTCGCAAAGGCCATGCAGAGCTTCAACTTAAACCATCCCCCTAGCCCCCTCAGCCTCTCCGAAGCCGGAGCCATACGCAATCTCAGGGAAACCTATCGTTTTCTAGCCGCCAATGATCGAGACATCGAACTTCACGAAAGCAAGGCCTCACTCGATTGGACGGTCATCTCCGAGCCATCAATCACACTCAAACTTTCCTGCCTCAACCGATGCGTGTATGTCAAACCGCTGCCGCAGCAGCAGGAAGACAATATACATAAACTCATTGGAGACGAAGCCGCTCACCTCTCAACCGTCGCGATTCACCCATACTCCGATCAAACGGCAACCCACTGGGCAAACTCGCCAGCCAGCCGTATCTGCCCAATGGGAGAGAGTCAATCCCCCAGCCTGTTCTGGCACCACGACGGCTTCCCCCCATTGGCTTCCTTACTAAGCTGGAAAGATATCGGCTAAACCCTCTTCACTTCTTTCGTTTTTATAGAATCATGTTTGACCCACCTATCACAACAACAGGGACGATTAACGACACCTCCCGCAAACCCACCTATGATGTTACCCTGCCCAATGGAAAAATCATCATCGGACACCTACCTAAATCACAGGCACCTTTGCGCGAGGTGCTGCAATCCGGAGATGTCGTCAATCTGGAACTCACGCCATACGATCTGGAGAAAGCCAGAATCGTAGGCGTGGTTTCTTCCAGTGACGTCACCTCGGATCAGGCACCGGCCTGAGGTGAAGCTTCACCTTTATTCTCTCCCCACCCGGCATACACTGGGGGCTTCGGCAGTTGGGGTGTCTCGCGTCGACGTCCTAACTTCGAAAACAACCAAATGTTAAAGAAGTGCATCATTCCCAACACAAGCATCACAACGCCGAGTTTCGAACTAAGCGCCTCAAACACACCACTCAGGCCACTCACAGCCTCACTCATCTTCAGGTAGAGGGATACAAATCCCAGGTTCACAAGATAGAACCCGACAACCAGAAGGTGATTAATACTATCAGCCAGATCCTCGTCACCCTGAGTGCTTTTGACCAGAAAAACCCTGCCATTTTTGTGCAGTGTTTTTGCAACCCAGAATGTTAAAGGCAAAGCTATCAAGAGATAGCCGATATAGGTAATTACAGTTTCGTTCATCATTTTATTTGTTTTGGTTTTGTGTTCTCGCACAGACCTCTTGCCTGCGCAAAATTGCTTTACTCCGCCTTAGATCAGGCCATCGGGAATATCAGGACGTTTGATCTTCACTCTGGAGTTCTCATTGCCAACGAATCCAGGCACTTCACCCTGCTCGCCGATCCTGTGGCTGACTTCTGGTTCTCCGGCCTCTCGTCCAAAGAAAAAATCAGACAGGGCCAAGCGTTTCGAAGCCAAGAGTCCGGCTACACACTTCGCCATCGGTAACAACCACGGTGATGCCAGACGCTTGCCCCAGTATCGATAATCACGGCAAGCATACAAACACACGGCCCATGCCCCAGCCCCCTGAATAACCTCACCACGAGCCGTCCTCACAACCAACTCCAACTCAGGCCGCCAACAAGCTAATTCCGGAAAAATCAACATCGCCCGCTCAGACCGGTAATCAATAAACTCAAACTCCACAAATCGATCCTGTGCCAATAACCAATCACGGAAACGCCTGCAAAAACCACAGCGCGCATCATAATATACCTCCAAAGGTGACAAAGGATCAGGAATGGTTGTTTTCTTCATGATTGTAATTTCAGAAAATAGTGAAAGTTTTAATGCGCTCGATTTGGTTCTTAAGGTAAGTATTCGTCCGTGCTGCCTAGCTAAGTAATTTCGCTGCCAATTTCATGGCTGGACCGTAATGCAATTTGTCAATCTTCCCTCCCACATTGCGGGCAAAGCTGACAAAGGTCTCGAGCTCGCGAATTTGATTGCGGAACGCTTCCGCTCCCACGCCTTCGAGATCTTTGGTTTCCTCATGGCATCCACGTAAAAGCTCGAGCGCAGGGTCAATTTCACGCCGCTGACGTTCGCGTAGAATGATTGTAAAGATTTTCCAGACATCTTTCTCAGCCTCGAAAAATTCCTTTCTTTCCCCCCTGCGAACGAGAATGCGAACCAAGCCCCAATTCACGAGCTCTTTCAGGTTCGTATGCGCATTGCCACGACTGATTGTCAGATACTCCATGACTTCGTCAGTACTCAAGGCTTCAGGCATGATCATCAACAAGGCATGAATCTGAGCCATTGTCCGATTGATCCCCCACTGACTCCCAAACGCTCCCCACTGGGAGATAAAATCATCCCGGATCTCATCAAAGCATCTCGCCTCGCTGTCGGTGCTTGCATTCATCGATTTCAGTTATTACTGAAAATACAGTCATTAGCAAGCTTTTATTTGATTTATCGAGAAACCTGTGGGAGCCGCCCCCCAAGCACCGTAGAATGGGTTGATCTAGAGTTATTCCTCTAAGGGATGCAGTCGGATATCCTGGGCGAGAAGATGAGAAATCACGTCCATATAATCAATTTTGACAGTTCAAAAGACAGTTTTGCCATTCACATGCAGAAAAAATAGGATACATCTTTCCTGAGCAGCATGAACGTACAGATCAAATCAGAGGAAAAATCAACCAAGGTACCCGGAAGAAACAGCCGGAATGATGATAAAATCTACGATTTGTGATGTATAATGCGCTGAGCCCAAGAGGTCACACTCCGAATGGGCATGCGCCACCCCATTCCCTGAGGCCGCCTTGCCCCCCCCGCTCCCCTAAAGCTTTTCAAATACAACAACCTACTCTCATTCCGGATCATGCGTTTTCACCTTCCTTTCATCGCCTTGCTCTGTTTTGCCCCTATCACCGCTGCGGAAATCAGCCTTTCATTGAATCAAAAGGAATGGAAAAACCAACCAACGGAAAAGCCCGCCCATTTCGACCGAGATGGCTTTCTACTTTTTGAAAAACAGCAACACATCCTTCTGGACCCCAAGTATAGTAAAAAGCTCCCCAAAGAGCGTCTGATGCTCAGAGCCAGAGTGCGGGTTGACCAGCCTAATCGCTGGGGAGGCATCCTCTCCTATTCACAAGACAACGGAAACTATGAACGGGGATGGCTTCTAGGATTTACCCACGACCGTTTTACCTTCAAACTTTCTACTGGCAAAAGTTTTATCCAGGCTACGTCCCCGTTCCCCTTCATCCTTGGACAAAGCTATGATCTGGCCGCACGCTATGACGGCAAGGAAATGCAACTCTACGTTGATGGCGTTCTGGTGGCAAAAAACAAAGCTGCAGGGGCTATTGCCTACCCGGATATTCCAACACCTCTCGTAGTTGGCGCCTACAAAGATAAAGATGAATTCTACCCAATGCTCGGCAGAATTGAATCCCTGAGCATCGGTTCCAAACTCGCCGATACAAACCAAATCAAAAAAGAAGCCGCTGCCAACCAATACCCCTTTGCTGTCCGACCATCAATCAGCTTCCTCAAGGCGGGTGAAGCCCTCATCGAATGGGAATCAAGCCACAGTGGCCCCTCAATGATCAATTTTGGAACCAGCCCGGAAATGGGAACCATCATCAAAAGTGAGTCGTCCACCACCAACCACAGCATCGTCCTCAAACATTTGGAACCTTCCACCGTCTACCACTTCCGGATCGGAGTCATCCATCAAGGCAAGCGGATTCTCGCTCCTCCGATGAGCTTTGACACGACCATGAACTACTTGCCGGCTCAGCTCCCTGCAAATGAAGCATTCAAAGCAAATGCCAAGACTCAGGCATTCGTGAATACCCTGGTCAAAAAACACGGGGCCCATTTCTCAGGACACGCACTGGTCCTCGGCGGAGTAGATGCCAGATTATCCTACGAACTGGCAAAAAATACCCGCCTGAAAGTCACCATCATCGACCGCGATGCCGATCGGGTTCAGCAATTGCGACAAACACTCTATCAAGCCGGAGTCTATGGCTCTAGAATCGAAGTTCTACACGCACCAAACGATGATATCCCACTCGGAAGTTGTCTCGCCAATTTGATCGTTTCTGAACGTGCACTTGCGGGTGAAGTCCTGCCCTACCCGGAAGCCGAGTGCAAACGGCTCACCCGCCCGTCCGGAGGCCAAATCCTCACCCCCACTCTCAGCTACACCCGACCAAAGCTCCCCGGCAGCAGTGAGTGGACCCACCAGTATGGTGACTCGGAAAACCGATCCTATATTCCGGACTCCCTCGCGGGGGCCCACACCCAGGAAGATTTTACGATCCAATGGATCGGTCGGCCCGGTGCCGATTTCGGTATCGACCGCCAAAACCGAATTCCCGCCCCTCTCGCCGTCAACGGGCTGACGTTTCTTCAAGGGTTCAACCGTATGATCGGCCTGGATGCCTACAACGGGCAAGTCCTGTGGTCGAAGGAAATCCCGGACTTACGCCGCCTCAATGTCCCTCACGATTGCTCCAACTGGTGTGCAGACCAGAACAACATCTATTTTGCCTTGGCTGATCGAGCCTGGGTCATTGACGCAGCCAGTGGTGAACGCACCGCCAATTTGAAACTCACGCACAAGGAGCGGGATACCCACGACTGGGCATACATCGCCGTCAATGGAGATGTCCTGATCGGCAGCACCGTGCCCAAGGGATCCCATTTCAAAGAGTTCTGGAATAAATCCAATTGGTTTGACCAAGTTGGAAACGAGAAATCGATCACCCAAATTTGCAGTGATAAGGTTTTTGCCTACAAACAATCATCCCTGAAAGGCCTATGGGCCTACGGCAAGGGATTGATCATCAATTCGAGTATTACCCTCACGAAAGATCAACTCTACTTTCTCGAAGCCAGACATCCGGATCTCAAAGTGCAAGGGGCCGGTCGGGTGTTTGATAATAAACTCTGGCTCGACACCTATGTCGTATGCCTGGATCCAAGCAACGGTCGTAAGCGCTGGGAAAAGAAAATCCCACCCTTTTCCCATGTTTCCGAACGCTCGGGTTTCATCCAAGCCATGCACGGACAGGTCAGCGATGTCGGATATCTCATGGTCGCTTCCGAAGGCATTTTCGCCAATGGTAAATTTACAGGTAAAGGCCATTTCGTGGCTCACCAGTATGATTCAAAGGGGACGGTCAAGTGGTCGGTTCATAGCCCTTGGCAGTCCAACAATCATGGAACCCACATCGCCCACCCCATCGTCTTCCCAGACAAAGTGTTCCTCCATCCATACGCCTATCAGATCGAGGATGGTAAAAAAATCGACACCCGGGTGACGAACATTTCCGGATGCCCGACTCCAGTGGGCTACCCCTCGGGACTCATCTACCGATCATCCGGATCTGGAGCCACGAGAATCCTCTGTATCTGGTCGATTCAAAACCAAAAGAACACCGGCTGGAAACGCCTCAGGCCAAGCTGCTGGCTCAATTACCTCCCCTCCCAAGGAATGGTGATTATGTCCGAAGGCGGAGGAGGTTGTTCCTGTGGAGGGTGGATCGAAACCTCCGTCTCTCTCATCCCTATCAAGCACACCCACTAACTCCATTTTTCCATGTCGATTTCATCATTCAGTCTATTTCTCACCCTGACCGCCAGCTTGCTGCTTACTGGTCTGGCTGGTGCCAATGACGAGTCGTGGCCCAGTTACCGACACGATAATGCCCGCTCGGGAAAAGCTTCCTCCGATTTAAAACTGCCTCTCCGTTTGGCTTGGGATAAACACAACGCCCCACCTCAACAAGCATGGACAGGACCGGCCAAATGGGACGCGTATGCCGGCAACGACGGCTTACAGTCGATGCGTAATTTTGACCCTTGTTACTTCACAACCAGTCAGGATGGCCACCTCTACTACGGCTCATCGTCCGACAACGCAGTGCACTGCCTCGACACCAAGACGGGTAAAGAACAATGGGTCTACTTCACCGAAGCGGCGGTGCGCTTTCCCCCCACCCTCTACAAACATCTCGCGCTGTTTGGTTCCGATGACGGCTATGTTTATGCGGTGCATGCCAAATCAGGAAAGCTCGAATGGAAGTTCAAGGCATCGCCGGTGAGCAACAAAGAAGAACGAAGAGTCCCAAACAATGGTAAGTTTATTTCCCATTGGCCGGTCCGCACCTCCGTGATGATTCATCGTAACCTCGCCTACTTTGGGGGCTCTCTCCTTCCATGGAAAAAATCCTACCTCTGCGCCATCGATCCGGAAACCGGCAAACAGGGCGAAAAGGGATTTATGTCCGAGCTTGATAATGTCACTCTACAGGGGGCCTTACTAGCCAGTCAGGACCGCATTTATGTTCCTCAAGGAAGAACCGTGCCCTTGGTTTTCTCCTCTGACAAGGGTGTGCGATTGGGAAAGGTTCCCCACGCCGGTGGAGTTTTTGCCATTCTCGACGAAGAAGGTCGCTTTTTCGCAGGGCCACAAAACCAACGCACTGCCACGGAAGAAGTGAGAGCCATCGACACGAAAAACAATGCCAGAGTCGCCACCTTTGGTAGTGCCAACCGACTCGTCGTCGCAGATAACATTGCCTACCTTCACTCGGATAAACAGCTTCAGGCATTCGATTTGAAAAAAAACGGCACCATCATGGCCGAGATCAACCAAATCCAAACCCAGATCAATCAATCGAAACAGCAACTCAAACAAACACCCAAAACAAATCAAAATCGACGGGATTCGTTAAGCCTGACCATCCGGGAGCTGGAAGAGAAAATTAAACGTACTCGCAAACAAACCGACACCTGTTGGTTGTGGAAAAAAGACAGCCAGGTGCCACTCGACCTGATTGCCACCCCCAGCCATATTATTGCAGGTTATGATGGATCGATCTCCATCATCGACAGAACATCAGGCGAACCTGTCTGGTCGACATCGATTCAAGGTAAAGCGCACGGATTAACCATTGCCGATGGCAAACTCTTTGTCTCCACCAATCTCGGCAGTATTCTTAGTTATGGAAGCAAAGAAACTCAAACCCCTCCCATCCCCTAAGCCCATGTGGAACACCACCCTACGCCTGCTTTTTCTGACCGCAATCCTAAGCCCATACGCATGGGCTTGTCAGGTTCCTGTGTTTCGCTACGCCCTGGAACGCTGGGAATCCGATACCTATCAACTATTTCTCACGAGCCCCGGAGCACTCGACAAACCGCAAACCGAATGGGTCAAAGAGTTCCAACAAAAGCTCAAGCATACCAATCTCAAGCTCAACATCATCGACACCTCACGCTTGTCCGAAGCCCAGCTCTGGCAACTCCCTGAAATTGACACCTCGGCAAAGGAAGCAAGACTTCAATTGTTCCGACCGAACAATGAGCAACAAAGCAGCGGACAAACCAAACCTATTCTCAATACGGCCTTCAACGAGGTCAATTTAAACCATTTGATCGACTCTCCAGCCAGACGCCACATCGTCGACCGTCTTCTGGAGGGTTCCTCCTGCGTCTGGCTCATCATCCACAACAACCAGGAAGCCAAAGCAAAAGAAATCCAATCGGAATTAAACACCCACTTGCGAACGATTGAAAAGCAAATCAGCATTCCTGAGGGAATCATTGGCACCGCGGAAAGACACAAAATCAATGAAGATACGGATCTTGAGGATGTGCTCCGATCTCAGATCCCTCTTAAAATAGCCTTCTCATCGCACATCATTAACACCCAAACCCCTGAGGAAGCAGCCTTCGTAGCCCAACTGATTCATAGCTCTGGCTCTCATGCCACACTTCAAAGCGAACCGCTGGTCATTCCGGTCTTTGGCAGGGGGCGTAAACTTCCGGCCATGCCATCATCGATGCTAAGCTTGGAAACCCTGCTGCGTGGATGCCAATACCTGTGCGGTGCCTGTTCTTGCCAAGTGAAAGAACAAAACCCAGGAGCCGACCTCATCATCAATGAGAACTGGTCCTCTCACCTCACCTCCGGTCTGGCCGTCATCGACAAAGAATTGCCACCGCTTGCAGGTGTCGGTGACCTCACAAAGAGTCATGGGAACACATCATCACCTGCTCCCAAACAGGATGCCGAACTAGGAAACGAGGATCAACCCAATGTCATTCATGCGGTCGAGGAACCGGCAAATCAAAGATTCCCCATCTGGATCACCCTGGCATCTCTGTTTGCCATCATTACCCTCTGTTCCATACTCGCAGTCAAAAGGAAGGCATCTTAAGACCTTTCTTACAAAACCATTCTCAGCCCATATATTTCATCACACACCGTGAGCATCACCACTCTCATTTTCAAAGAACTCCGACACCGAATACTCGGAGCCTGCATTTCAGTTCTGACCATTACCATTGCCCTGACTTGTCTTGTCGCCTCAATGGAAGCCATGCGTAGCTACGACTTAAAAACAGAACAACAACTCGCAGAGCTTGACCAAAAAACAAAAGAAACCAACCAAAAGCTCAATGACCAGATCCGCAAAACCATGAAAGGGCTCGGGTTCAATGTGCATATCTATCCGGCGACACAACAATTGTCTGAAGTTTACGCCCAAGGTTACGCTTCGGAAACCATGCCCGAAGCATACGCCCAGACCTTGGCCGACTCTTCCATCGTCAGCATCAACCACCTCCTCCCCAGGCTGTCCCGCCGTATTCTTTGGAAAGAAAACAACACAGAAATCATGCTGATTGGTGTGGATGGACAAGTGCCTATCTCCCATCGGAATCCAACCAAGCCGATCATGCAACCCGTGCCACCAGGCAGCGCAGTGATCGGAGCTGAGCTGGCAAAACAATTCAAACTCAAGGTGCGGGAATCCATCACGATCAACCAGCAGTCGTTCACCATTCACCAAATTCATCCACCACGTGGCACGATTGATGACATCACCATCTGGATTCCTTTGAAATCGGCCCAGAACATGCTGAACCTTCCTGGTAAAATCAACGCCATCCTGGCCCTCGGCTGCAATTGCACCAGCATTGATCGACTGGGGACAATCCGCAAGGAACTTAAGACCATCCTACCCAACACCCAGGTCATTGAAATTGAAAGCAAGGCCCTTGCCCGCGCCGAATCCAGAAACAAAGTCCGCGAGGAATCCGAACGAACTCGTCAAAACATCGTCACGAGCCGAAAACAAGGTCGCAGCGACCGACAAGCTTTTGTCACCTTGCTGACACCACTCATCCTGATTGCTTCTCTTGTTGGATTGTTTACTCTCTGCCTGTTTAATGTTCGTGATCGCCGACCAGAAATCGGTCTCCTCCTATCGATGGGAATACCCTCTAGCAAAATCTTTACTCTCTTTCTTGGTAGAGCTGCATTGATTGGATGTTCGGGAACTTTGATTACTCTGACCATCATTTTTCTGCTGGATTACCCGCTTGACCACTACTGGGACTTGGCACTGCTAGCACCACTCCTTACGGTCCTGTCTGCATGGTTACCCACCCTGACGGCAGCCCGTCACGACCCATTGATCAGTTTAAAACAAGATTAATCCTCCTCAATCAATGCATGCTATCAACACAAAAGAAATCACTCAGGTTTTCGACAATGGAAACCACCGGGTGACGGCTGTCGACAAGGTCACACTCCAAATTCACCAAGGCGAACTGATTGCGATTACAGGCCGAAGCGGCAGTGGTAAATCCACCCTGCTCTATCAACTTGCAGGGCTGTTACATCCCAGCAGCGGCACCCTCCACTATGGAGAAAACCAGCCCTACAAACTCAGCACAAATAAACTTAATCAATTCCGAGCCGAACACATCGGCATGATCTATCCAGATTTCCGACTCCTGCCATATCTGAACGTCATCGAGAACATTCAATCCCCCTCATTGGCACTAAACATGACGGACGACGAAGTGAAGCAACGCGCCCTCGATTTAATTTCCAGCTTCTCTTTGCAAGACCGGGTGAACCACTTGCCTTCAGCCCTAAGTTCGGGTGAGCAACAACGTGTCGCTCTGGCCAGAGCTTTATTCACCTCTCCATCAACGATCATTGCTGATGAGCCCACAGGCAATCTGGACGAAGCCAACAGCCACAAGCTGATCAGCACACTCAAAAATTACGCCGAACAAGGAAATGTTGTGATCATTGCCACCCACGACCCCTTGGTTATGAAAGCGGCCGACCGCCAACTGCAAATGAAGCAAGGTCAACTGAGCCAGGCACTTACCTAAACCCACCTCACTCTAACTCAGCCCCATTTTAACCATGCACATCCTACTACAAGGTCAACTCGGAGCACTGACAAACTCGCCCATTATCGACTACCCGCTGGTTGAGGAAACCACCGTCGCCGACCTCATTCAGCAAATTTGCAAACGCCTACCTCAGGAAGCCCAACAACTCATCCTTCACAGTGACGGTTCATTGCGCCAAAGCCTCTTTGTTGCAATCGATGACAACCACCTCAGGGACCTCAATACCCTGATCCCGCCGAACACCAAAGAGCTGATACTCATGCCCCCGATGGCAGGAGGCTAAGTCATGCATCACAACTCTCGATGAATCACCACCATGCATCTCGACCCCACCGACCAATCCATCTATTCATGGCAACTTGACGTCCCCGGACTCGGAGCCTCTGGCCAACAAATCTTGCGCAACACCACCGCACTGGTGTCCCGAGTCGGAGGCCTTGGGGGGCCGCTTGCCCAGTCACTGGCGGCAGCCGGGTTCGGAAAAATCATTCTCGCTCATGGAGGCCCCCTGCGGCCCGACGACTTAAACCGACAAATTCTCATGACCCATGAAGGTTTGGGGAAAAACCGAGCCAAACAAGCAGCCGCCACCATTGAGCGTTTCACCCCTCGGGTTGAAACCATGGCCGTCGAATCCAACATCAATGAAACCAACGTCGAATCCCTGGTAAAACAAGCCGATATCGTTTTTTCCTGCGCCCCTCTCTTTGATGAGCGCTTACTCATGAACCGTGAAGCCATTCACCAAAACAAACTCTTCGTCGACAGTGCCATGTTCAACCTCGAAGGACAGGTTCTGGCTGTCCGCCCCAACCAAAGCACCTGTCTCGCCTGCATCACTCCAACTCCCCCTGCAGGATGGAAACGGCGTTTCCCTGTGATTGGTGCCGTTTCAGCCTTAATTGCCCAATTGGGAGTCCTGGAAGGAATCAAACTACTTACAGGAATGGCTCCAGCAAACACCGACACGCTCCTGCATTTTTCAACGCAACAATCCACACTCAGAAAAATCAAACTCACCCGCAACCCGGAATGCCCCCACTGTGGAACACACACACACGAACAAAACACCGTTACCATTCCATGAACAAGATTACTTTACTCTTCACATTCCTCATCGGAACAATGGCCATCTGCCTCTGGGCACTCTGGCCCTCACAAAAAACAACATCGGATGATAAATCCCTCACGCTTTACTGCGCCGCCGGCCTGCAGAGTCCGGTTGAAGAAATCATCGAAGACTATCACAAACTAACAGGCAGAACCGTCAAGGTCATTTACAACGGGTCGGGCGCCCTGTTATCGCAAATCAAGATTGCCCCGGGAGACCTCTATCTACCGGCAAACAACGAGTATATCCGTCAGGCTGAATCGATGGATCTCACCATGGAATCGATTCCTGCCGCGAGTATGACCGCAGTGCTCGTCGTCGCAAAGGACAACCAGAATATTCAGGATTTGGATGATCTAACTCAAGAAGGTATTCGTATCTCCTTTGCCGATTCAACGGCAGCCATTGGTAAACATGTGCGTCAGGTGCTCAGTGAACATCAACTGCTCGCAGCCATTGAAAAAAACGTCACCGTGACAAAACCAACAGTGAACAACATCATCGAAGATGTAGCTCTGGGCAGCGTCGACGCAACGATAGCGTGGGATGCGGTTGCAAACCACAACCCGAAAGTCAAAACCATCCCCATCCCCATCTTCCATAACAAACCAAGGGTAGCGGAAATTGCGGTCCTCCGCTCCAGCAAGGAGGCAAGTGCCGCACTTCACTTCGCACGTTACCTCAGCGCAAAAGATCGAGGCTTAAAAACCTTTGCTCAACACGGGTTCCAAGTCAGTCCACAAGCAGACCTATGGAAAGACGTGCCGGAGATCCTTCTCTTTTCAGGTTCCATGTTAAGGCCCGCAATCCAAGATGGTTTAAGGGAATTTGAACAACGTGAAGGTTGCCGAATTTCGACCGTTTACGAAGGCTGCGGAACCTTGGTCGCCCAAATGAAAGCCGGAGCACAACCCGAGTTCTATTTTTCCTGTGATGTCACTTTTCTGGACCAAGTCCAAGACCGCTTTGAACCCGGCACGGTGATCTCCCAAAACGAAATCATCCTCCTCGTGCCCAAAGGTAACCCGAAAAACATCCGAACCCTCGACGACCTAAACAAAGCAAACCTTAAGGTAGGGGTTGCCCATCCGGTTAAAAGCGCCCTTGGCAAACTAACCCACGACATGCTCAAGGCCTCCAGCCACCTCAAACCACTTGAAGCATCAGGAAACATCATCATTCTTGCGAGCAAGGGCGATGAACTTGTTACCCAGATGCAGGCCGGAGCCCTCGATGCCGCATTGCTCTATCGAAGCAATGCCAAAGCCAGCGAAGCCATCACCAAACATTGCTCCATCATTTCCTTGAATCGAACTGACGCCATTGCAACCCAACCTTTTGCGATTGCCGTCAATGCCCAACACCCGCAAATGATGCGCAGGCTTGGTGCATACCTCTCCAACAAACAGGCCGAGCAACGGTTCAAACATTTCGGTTTCACCTGGAAAAAAGAGACTCACAATCGGAGTAACACACCAGCAAATCCATAAGATCCTCCTCAAGCGTCTACAAATCCCTTGTTAAATTCCTGTTCACGTCCAAAAGATTACCGCTAGAATCACGAAGCACACATGAGCGATTCACAGACCACCCCTCCGCATAAAAAAAACCGGAGAGTCAAATCCGACATCCCGTTTTTTCTCGGATTGTTCGGTTTTGCCGGGGTATACCTTGTGCTCATCCTGAGTTTGCTTGTCGCCAATGCGAGTTTCATCGATGCGGAAGCCATCCGCGAGGCCTTTACCAGTGAAGCCACACTCGGCTCATTGAAGCTCACCTTTCTTACCTGCACCATTTCCGCCATCCTCTCGCTCTTTGCAGCCATCCCAATCGCATACAGTCTTTCGCGCTTCACCTTCAAAGGCAAAACCTTCGTCGACACCCTGTTCGACATCCCCATCGTCCTCCCCCCACTCGTTGTTGGACTCAGCCTGTTGATTTTATTCAACAGGCTACCCGACCCCGACAACTCTCTCGAAAAATGGCTCAACCAACACGGCATTGCCATCACCTTTCACGTCCCTGCCATCATTCTGGCCCAATTCACCGTTGCCGCCGCTTTCGCCGTGCGTAGCATGAAAAATACCTTCGATCAGATTTCGTCACGCACCGAAGACATTGCGCTCACGCTCGGTTGCAACCGATCCCAAGCCTTCTGGAAAGTCACCCTGCCTCAGGCCCATAAAGGGATCATTGCGGCCGGACTGCTAGCCTGGGCCCGTGCCCTTGGAGAATTTGGCCCCATCCTGGTATTTGCCGGAGCCACTCGCGGAAGAACCGAGGTCCTCGCCACTTCTGTGTTTTTAGAAATCAATATCGGCAACCTCGCGGGAGCTGCATCCATTTCCCTGGTCCTGATCACGCTGGCCATCCTTACCATTCTCACTGTCAGGCTCGCTGGAGACCGCCGCTAAAGCTCCCTTCGCCCAAGACCAATCCATCCAAACATGCTCAAGGTCCACCAACTCGCAGTCCACGCCGGAAGTTTCGCTCTGGAAAACATTTCCTTTGAAGTCCCGACGGGTGCTTGTTTTTCACTGATGGGCCCCAGCGGCAGCGGGAAAACAACCCTAATGGAGGCCCTCTGCGGCTTACGCCACGTGGACTCCGGCACCATCCATCTTTCGGATAGAACGATTACCGATATGCGCCCCGGCGACCGCAACATCGCACTTGTCCCGCAGGACAACGCCCTCTTCCCGCATCTTACGATCCGACAGCATCTCAGTTTCGGGCCTCAAATCCGACGTTGGAGCAAAACGGACACCCGGAACCGCTGCAACGAACTCGCCGAGCAACTAGGACTCACGCAGTTACTCGACCGCTACCCGGCCAAACTTTCAGGAGGGGAAGCCAAACGGGTCGCCCTCGGGAGAGCTCTAGCCTCACGCCCCGACCTCCTATGTCTGGACGAAGCGCTTACCGGTCTGGATGATGGAACCCACAACGAAGTGCTCAGCGCCTTGCAACAAACGATCTCTGACCACTCGGTGACCACCTTGCACATCACACATAATCGTAAAGAGGCTCAGGCACTCGCCTGCTCCATCATCGAAATGGATCAACTGAGATCACAGCCATCTCAGATCATCACCTGATGAAACGTCATCACTCGGCGATGAATGCTGCCCCGCTGCCTGTCTGAAACTTCGGAGGCGTCCAGAGAGGATTCCGTAATTAAAGAAGACCAAAATGACTGCAGCCTCCCGAACGGGATAAAAACCTCACAAATTTTTTCTAGCCATCCCCCATCCCACTAGGGCTCTGGAGCCTGAAGTCAAAATACGCTTAGCCCGAGGCAAGCTTTGGCTTGGCAAGTCACGTCTGGCTACCTAGTGTGCTAGTCAATGTGAAGAAATCCTTGTGAGGATAACAAGCCTCAATAGAAAATCAGCCTCTAAACTTAAGTCTTAACCCCACATACTCTCCATAGAATTTGACCAGACAAGCACAAAATAGCCAAAATCGCAAAATATGCGCAGTCTCGGACGCTACTCGCAGAGCAAGTTATCAACAATCAGACTAGCTTGGCCACGCACTTCGAAAGAAAGCTCTTCACACTCTGATCCAACTCTCAAAATCAAACACCCCAATCTTCTATTATGATCACGAAAATCGACCACTTAGGAATCGCCGTCAAATCTCTGGATGATGCCATCCCATACTACGAAAACGTCCTCGGCCTCGAATGTGAAGGTCGGGAAGAAGTAGAATCGCAAAACGTGAAAACGGCCTTCTTTGCTGTCGGCGAGGTTCACGTTGAACTACTCGAGCCCACCTCTCCTGAAAGCCCGATTGCAAAATTCATCGAGAAGAACGGTGAAGGCATCCACCACGTTGCCTTTGGAACCGATGACGTCATCAGCCAACTGGCACAAGCCAAGGACAACGGTGTCCGGGTTCTCCACGAAACACCGATCGATGGTGCTGGCAACAAACTGATTGCCTTCCTCCATCCCAAATCCACCGGCGGTGTTCTCACCGAGTTCTGTCAGCCCAAGTAAACCCCATTCGGTAATCACACTCTAATTCACAACAATCTATCATTATGGCCATCGAAAAAGAACTCATGGATAAACTCCAAGCCCGGAGGGACGAAGCCCTCCTCGGTGGAGGACAGGAACGCATCGACAAACGTCATGCTAAAGGGCAAATGACTGCCCGCGAACGTCTCACCTCCTTTTTTGACGGAGGTGACTTTATTGAGTTCGGTATGCACGCCCACCACTCTTGCACCAACTTTGGTCTGGAGAAACGCAAGATGCCCGGTGACGGCGTCGTTTGTGCCACTGGAACAGTCGATGGCCGCCCAACAGCCGCATTTGCCCAGGACTTCACCGTCGGTGGCGGTGCCGTAGGACGTATCCATGCCAAGAAAATCTGTGACTTGCTCGACTACGCTGTGAAAGCAGGGATGCCGGTCATCGGAATCAACGACTCGGGCGGAGCCCGGATTCAGGAAGGCATCGAAGCTCTCGCCGGATACGGTCAAGTCTTCTTCCGCAATGTGCTACTCTCCGGAGTGGTGCCCCAGATTTCTGTCATTTCCGGTCCATGCGCCGGTGGTGCAGCCTACTCACCGGCCCTGACCGACTTCCTGATCATGACCCGCAAGAATGCGAACATGTTCATCTGCGGCCCCGACGTCATTAAAGCAGCCACCGGTCAGACGGCATCCCTTGACCAGTTCGCCAGCGCCGATGCACACGCCCAGGTCAGCGGAAACATCCACTTGATTGCTGAAGACGACCAGCATGCAATCGATCTCAGTAAGCGCCTGCTCTCCTACCTGCCATCCAATAATGCAGCCGAGCCTCCTCATCAACTGAACGATGAGATTGCCATTACCGAAGACCCTGAGATCAACGACCTCATTCCAGCGGATTCCAAAACACCACTGGACATGCAGAAGGTGATCGCCCGCATCGTCGACCCGGGAAGCTGGTTTGAAATCATGCCTGACTTTGCACCAAACATGCTGGTTGGATTTGCTCGTATTGAAGGCCTTATCATTGGCGTCATTGCGAACCAACCCATGGTGAAGGCTGGTTGCATCGACATCGATTCTTCCGACAAAGCTGCCCGTTTCATCCGGGTGTGCAACATTTACTCCATTCCGATCCTCTCGCTTGTTGACGTCCCCGGCTTCATGCCAGGCCTAGCACAGGAACGAGGCGGCATCATCCGTCACGGAGCAAAGATGCTCTTTGCCTGGGCATCAGGAACCGTACCAAAGATCACCTTGATCTGCCGCAAAGCATACGGTGGAGCCTATCTTGCCATGTGTCCAAGTGATCTCGGTGCCGACTTTGTTTTTGCATGGCCAACAGCCGAAATCGCCGTGATGGGTGCCCAAGGCGCCATGAAGGTTCTCTATCGGAAAGAACTCGCCGAAGCCGAAGATCCAGAAAAACTGGAATCCGAACTTCGCGCATCCTATTCCGAGAAATTCGCCTCCCCCTATCAAGCCGCAAGTAATGGTATGATCACCGATGTGATCGATCCGGCGCAGTCCAGATCAACACTTGCCCTTGCATTCCGTCAGATGATGGATAAACGTGAGAGCCGACCACCGAAAAAACACGGTAACATCCCACTCTAATCATAATCTAATCATCTATTAACACTCCATACCTGATGACTGTCATTCCCAATCTCCTCGCGAACGCTGCCGGTGAAAGTAAATCCCTGGCAGATGCAGCCCCCCACCTTCTCGGATTCTTTGTCGTTCTTGGAACCTTGGCAGCACTGCTCGGCCTGTGCACGCTGGTAAGTAAAATCCTGCAACGCTATCAACCCGAGCCCGCCGCCCCCAAGCCGGTGAGAAAGCCCGCAGCAGCAGCCAGCCCGGCGAGTGACAGCATTTCACCAGAAGTGGTGACCGTAATCGCGGCGGCCGTAGCCGCCGTGGCAGGAGACAAACAACGCATCATTTCGATCAAACCGCAAAAATCATCCTGGAGTCAAGCCGGACGTCACCAACACCATACGTCCCACAATATCCGATAAATCCATCCGACATCTGAAGAATCCAATCAATCATCCTATTTAAACCATCATGAAACAACTCCGCATTACCGTAGAAGGAAAAACCTATGACGTCACTGTTGAAGTCACCGATGACGATGCCCCAGCCCAAGCAGCAGCCGCGGCCGCACCAGCCGCTGCCGCGCCAGCCGCGGCCGCACCAGTGACCGCACCACCCGTTGCCAAAGCAGCGGAAGGAGACGTCGTCAGCCCTCTGGCTGGAGTCGTACAAGCCATCGAAGTTGCAGCCGGAGCCTCCGTCAATGAAGGCGACCTCGTCATCACCCTCGAAGCCATGAAGATGTATACATCCATCAACGCTCCGGGTGCAGGCACCGTGACCGCTATTCACGTCAACGTCGGTGACGCTGTCGATGAAGGGCAACCTCTGTATACCCTCGGATAATCCGACTCCTGACCTCAAACCTCCTTTTTGACCCTGGCAGTCTGGCCAGGGTCACCCCGTTGATACTCATCCGAAACTAACACTCTTTTCTCATGGAAGCACTTAATGAACTCTGGCAAGCAACCGGTTTTATCAATTTGGAATGGCAAATGATTGTGATGTGGGTCGTCGTGACGGCGCTCCTCTATCTTGCCATCGTTAAAAAATTTGAACCTCTTCTTTTGGTGCCCATCGCCATGGGAGCCCTCATCGGAAACCTCCCGCTCGACCTCTACGATGCCACAGGACATCTCAAAGATGGAACCCTCTTCTACTACTTCAACCAAGGGGTCAAACTGGAGATTTTCCCTCCTCTCATCTTTATGGGAGTGGGAGCACTTACTGATTTTGGTCCGCTGATTGCCAACCCCCGCACCCTTCTGTTGGGTGCTGCCGCCCAATTCGGCATTTTCTTCACTTTCTTCTGCGCCCCGATCTTCGGATTCGAACTCGAACAAGCAGCCGCTATCGGCATTATCGGAGGAGCTGACGGCCCTACTTCGATTTTCGTAGCAAACAGCCTGGCACCTGAGCTCCTCGGAGCCATCGCTGTAGCCGCTTACAGTTACATGGCCATGGTTCCGATGATCCAACCGCCAATCATGCGCGCTCTCACCAGCGAAAGCGAACGTAAGATCAAAATGAAAACACTGCGCCAGGTCAGCCAGCTCGAAAAAATGATCTTTGCCATTGTTGTCATGGTCTTCTGCCTGCTCGTGCTTCCTTCGTCTGCTCCGCTCATCGCCATGTTCTTCCTCGGCAACGTCCTTCGCGAAAGCAAGGTGACTGAACGTCTGGTCAAAGCTGCCCAAAACGAAATCATCAATATCATCACCATCTTCCTCGGTCTCTGTGTCGGTCTGAAAATGGGAGGTATCACCAGTGATGGAACCCACATGTTCCTGAACGGACAAACCTTGAGCATTCTCGCCCTCGGTATTGTCGCCTTCTGTATCGCCACAGCTTCCGGAGTCCTCATGGCCAAGCTGATGAACGTCTTCAGTAAGAACAAAATCAACCCTCTCATCGGATCCGCCGGAGTTTCCGCAGTGCCCATGGCCGCCAGGGTATCCCAGGATGAAGGACAAAAAGCCGACCCGTCAAACTTCCTTCTCATGCATGCAATGGGACCTAACGTAGCCGGGGTCATCGGTAGCGCCCTCGCCGCTGGTTATTTCCTTGCCATGTTCGGAAACTAACAAAGAACCACCTTTTTTTTAACTTGGCTCGGAGTCTCGAAAAAATTTCGACCCGAGCCTCTTTTTCACCACCATAAACCATGAGCCATCCATTCCCAACTCTCACTGCCGAAGAAGCAGCCGAACTCATCCCCCACGACGCCAACATCGGCTTCAGCGGATTCACCCCAGCCGGTGCAGCCAAAGCCGTTCCAACAGCTCTAGCCCAAAAGGCGGTTCGTGAACATGAGGCCGGACGCGACTTCAAAGTCGGAGTCCTCACCGGAGCATCCACCGGAGCCTCACTCGATGGAGAACTTGCCAAGGCCGACGCCGTCAAGTTCCGTACCCCCTACCAGTCCAACCCGGACATGCGTAAAAGCATCAATGAAGGGCGGACCCGCTTCTTCGATATGCACCTCTCCCAGGTACAACAACAAGTCCGCTACGGATTTCTTGGCAATATCGACTATGCCGTGGTAGAAGCTGCTGATGTAGCCGCCGATGGCAAGGTGCTTCTCACTTCCAGCGTAGGAGCTACCCCCACCTACCTGAACAAGGCAGATAAAGTCATCATCGAGCTTAATAGCTACCACCCGAAACAACTGCTCGGGTTCCACGATATTTACGAACTTCGTGACCCACCTAACCGCCGCCCGATCCCCATCAGCAATGCTGAAGACCGCATTGGTAGCCAGCGAGTCTGGGTGGACCCCAAGAAAATCGTTGGAGTGGTTGAAACCAACCGCCCGGATGAAATCGGAGGATTCACCCCTACTTCTGCAATCACCCAGAAGATCGGTGAGAATGTCGCCGAATTCCTCGCAGCTGAAATGGCCGCAGGTCGGGTGCCCTCAACCTTCCTCCCGATCCAGTCAGGTGTCGGCAACGTCGCCAATGCCGTACTAGGAGCCATGGGAGCGCACCCGGACATCCCCGTCTTCCAGCTCTACACCGAAGTCATTCAGGATTCTGTCATCGCCGGCATGAAAGAAGGCAATATCGGCTTTGCCTCCGGAGCGTCCCTAACAGTCTCGCCGGATGTCCTCCAGGACATCTATGCCAATCTGGAAAACTATCAGGGCAAGCTGCTTCTCCGCCCACAGGAAATTTCCAATAACCCTGAGATTGTGCGTCGACTCGGTATTATTTCGATCAATACCGCGCTCGAAACCGATATCTTCGGCAACGTCAACAGCACCCACGTGCTCGGCCAGAAGATGATGAACGGCATCGGTGGTTCCGGAGACTTCACCCGCAACGCCTATATTTCCATCTTCACTTGCCCATCCACAGCCAAAGGAGGGGCGATTTCAGCCATTGCTCCGCTCTGCTCCCACATGGACCACAGCGAACACTCAGTCCAGGTTCTGATCACCGAACAAGGGGTCGCCGACCTCCGCGGCAAAAACCCGGAAGAGCGAGCCATGAGCATCATCAACAACTGCGCAGCTCCTGAATACAAGGACCTACTGCTCAATTACTACAACACAGCCAAATCCGGACACACCCGCCAGTCGCTCGATTCCGCATTTGCCTTCCACAAGGCATTCATGGAAACCGGCAACATGCAGGACGCCAAAATCTAAATCACTTCCAACCACACTCCACCATGAGCCAAGAACCACACAAAGAAGGCTTACTGGCAGAATTCCCGCCTCACACCTACGACCAATGGCACGAGGCAGCGGAAAAACTTCTCAAAGGTGCCCCCTTTGAGAAACTGCTTGTCAGTAAAACCTACGAAGACATCACGATCCAACCGATCTATCGTCAAGAGGATATTGAAAACCTCGAACACCGCAAACACCTTCCCGGATCGGGTTCCCTCGTCCGTGGTAGCCAAAGCGGTGGATTCCTCAAGGCTGGCTGGGAAATTTCCCAGGAAATCAGCCCATGCATGCCACCCAAGTGGAACGAAGTTGCCCACCAAGGACTCAACGGCGGTCAGAGTGAACTCAATGTCGTTCTGAACAACGTGACCTGCAATGGCTACGATATGGACCAGAGTGAGAAAACCACTTGCGGACTCGCCCTTGAAAATATGGAAGACATGGAAGTGGCACTCGATGGAGTAGCACTTGACTCCATCTCCACATTCTGGCGCTCCGGTGCCGGTTCCGTCCCTGTAGCTGCGCTCTTCTTTGCTGCTGCAAAAAAACAAGGTATCGACCTCAAGAACCTTCGCGGGTGTTTTGAAATCGATCCCCTCGCCGAGTGTGCCCTGCAAAGCCACATGACCCAGAGCCTGCAGACACGCCTGATGCACATGGCCGCCCTGACGAAGTTTGCGATCAAGAATGCACCCCAGGTTCAAACCATCTGCGTCCAAGGGAACGTCTACCACAACAGCGGAGCTTCCGCGACGCAGGAGCTCGCATACATCATCGGCACCGCCGTCTATTACATCGAGAAGATGAAAAAACGCGGCATCGAACCTGCCGACACGCTCAAACACATGCGTGTCCAACTCTCTGTCGGATCCGACTACTTCATGGAAATTGCCAAGATCCGTGCCACCCGCTGGCTCTGGAGTAAAATGGCCGAAGCCTATGGAGTTGAAAACGCCACAGTCTACATCCACGCATCCACATCCAAGTGGAACAAAACGCGCTACGATGCCCACAGCAACATGCTCAGGGTCACCTCGGAGGCCTTTGCTGCCGTTGTTGCCGGAGTTGATGCCCTGCACGTCGGCCCCTACGACGAAATCGCAGGCAAGAGCGACGAGTTTTCCCGCCGTATCGCCCGGAACATCCACATCATTCTACGTGAAGAATGTGGCCTTGACCAAGTCATTGATCCAGCCGGTGGTTCCAACTACATCGAATGGCTCACCGACCAGGTAGCGGGTAAAGCCTGGGAGATCTTCCAGCAAATCGAGAAAGACGGAGGCATGCTGCGCACGCTCGAATCCGGATCGGTTCAAAAAGATATCGAAGCGGTCTACCAGAAAAAACGGACCAACATCCGTCGGCGCAAAGATCGTATCGTTGGTGCCAACATGTATCCCGATCTTGGGAATGGCCCTCTGACCAAACAAGGGTGCGGCAAACAAAACGACCACGCTTGTGCTCTCAAAGCCGGCTCCGCTGCCAAGCGCAAGGACGTCGCAGCTATTGCTGACATCACACCTTCGATCGAAGCGGAGATGATTGAACAAGCTATCGCAGCTGCCGAGCAAGGAGCGACCGTTGGCCAAATCGGTGACGCCACCGACCTCCACGCCGGCCGGACCTTCAACATCAAGCAAGTTCCTCAACGCCGCGCCGCTGAGGAATTCGAAGCTCTGCGCGATGCCTCAGCTGAATTTGAAAGCAAGACCGGAGCCGCTCCGGTCATCCTTCAACTCAACATGGGACCATCCCGTCGTTATCGCCTGCGAGCCGACTGGACCGCAGCCTTCTTTGAAGCCGCTGGTTTCAATATCGAAGGCTCGACGGACTTTGATACCATCGATGATGCTGTTGCGGCCTTGCAGTCTACCAACACAAAGGTGGCAGTAATCACCTCGGATGACGCCAACTACGCCGAATGTGTGGTGCCTCTGGCTAAAGCAATCAAGCAAAGCCAACCCGAAACCACTCTCATCGTGGCAGGCGCTGCTGGCTATCAGGAAGAAGCGTGGCGCGAAGCCGGAGTCGATGACTTCGTCAACGTCCGCGTCAATAACTACGAAATGAACCTCAAACTTTTGAAAGGAGCAGGAGTAATCGCATGAGCCGTCCCAACTTCAAAGACATCCCATACACAACCAGCCAGGAAAACCTGAGCTACGAACAGTGGTGTGCCAAACTCGAAAAAGAGCAAGGCAAGCCAATCGACGAAATCGTCTGGAACACCATGGAGCAGATTCCGGTGAAACCCCTCTATACCGAGGAGGACACCAAAGATGTGGAGCACACCGCCTACCAGGCAGGTATCGCTCCCTTCCTGCGCGGTCCTTACGCCACCATGTATTGTTTCCGACCATGGACGATCCGTCAGTATGCCGGATTCTCTACAGCCGAAGAATCCAACGCCTTCTACCGCCGCAACCTCGCTGCGGGACAGAAAGGCCTCTCCGTGGCATTCGACCTCGCAACCCACCGTGGTTACGACTCGGATCACGAACGAGTGGTCGGTGACGTCGGTAAAGCCGGTGTGGCAATCGATTCCATCCTCGATATGGAGGTGCTCTTTAAGAACATCCCTCTCGATAAGGTGTCGGTTTCCATGACCATGAACGGTGCGGTGCTTCCCGTGCTCGCCTTCTACATCACGGCGGCCCTCGAACAAGGAGCCACCCTCGATCAGTTGGCCGGAACCATCCAGAATGACATTCTCAAGGAATACATGGTGCGGAACACCTACATCTATCCGCCCGAGCCTTCGATGAAGATCATCGCCGATATCTTTGAGTTCACTTCACAGAAAATGCCGAAGTTCAACTCGATCTCGATCTCCGGTTATCACATGCAAGAGGCTGGCGCCACTGCCGACCTCGAAATGGCATACACCCTCGCCGACGGCTGGGAGTATCTCAAAACCGGTATCGAAGCAGGTATCGACATCGACGCCTTCGCTCCCCGCCTGTCCTTCTTCTGGGCCCAAGGCAAAAACCACTTCATGGAAGTGGCCAAAATGCGTGCGGCCCGTGTTCTCTGGGCAAAGATCGTCAACACCTTCAACCCGAAGAATCCTAAATCACTGGCACTGCGGACCCACTCGCAGACATCCGGATGGTCGCTCACCGAGCAGGATCCGTTTAACAACATCTCGCGCACCACGATCGAAGCTATGGCTGCCACGCTGGGCCACACCCAGTCGCTGCACACCAACGCGCTGGATGAAGCCATTGCTCTGCCAACCGACTTCTCCGCTCGTATTGCCCGGAACACCCAGTTGTTCCTTCAAGACGAAACCGAGATCTGCCGCGTGATCGACCCATGGGGCGGTTCTTACTACCTCGAGGCCCTCACCGACTCGCTCATCAAAAAAGCATGGGCCCACATCGAAGAGGTTCAGGAACTCGGCGGTATGGCTCAGGCGATCGAAGCCGGCATTCCCAAAATGCGCATCGAAGAAGCCGCTGCTCGCCGTCAGGCGCGAATCGACTCCGGTGAGGAAACCATCGTCGGTGTAAACAAATACCGACTGGAAAAAGAAGACCCGCTCGACATTCTCGATGTGGACAACACCGCTGTGCGTCTGTCCCAGATCGAACGCCTCAACAAATTGCGCGCCGAGCGCAACGAGGACGAATGCCAAGCTGCCCTCAAGGCCCTGCGCGATTGTGCTGGTGGAGGCGAAGGCAACCTTCTCGACCTTGCAGTCAAGGCCACCCAGGCCCGAGCATCGCTTGGAGAAATCTCCGATGCATGCGAAGACCACTTCGGTCGCTACAAGGCTACCATCCGTTCAATCTCGGGCGTGTATGGTAAGGAATTCAGCAACAAAGGTGATATGAAAGACATCCCCGAACTCATCCAAAAATTCGAGTCCAAGGAAGGACGCCGTCCCCGCATCATGATTGCCAAGATGGGGCAAGACGGTCACGACCGAGGAGCCAAAGTGGTATCCACCGCCTACGCAGACATGGGATTCGACGTCGATATCGGACCTCTGTTCCAGACACCCGCCGAGACAGCCCAACAAGCTGTCGAAAACGATGTGCACGTCATCGCCATGAGCTCGCTGGCTGCTGGTCACAAGACCCTGCTACCCCAGCTCATCGAAGAGCTAACCAAGCTCGGACGCGAGGATATCATGGTCGTCTGCGGTGGTGTAATCCCCGCTCAGGACTACGACTTCCTCTACGAAAACGGTGCTGCCGCGATCTTTGGTCCTGGCACCGTGATACCTGAATCCTCAAAGAAAGTTCTCGAACTTCTCCTTGAGCAGTTGGAAGCCTAATTCGCACTGTTCAACCACTCATCTCAAGGGGCGGGCCAATGGGCTCGCCCCTTTTTTCATACCTATTGATCACTCATCCCTTAGCAAGCTATCCAGATTTGAATATAAACAAAGATTCTATATAAACGGCAAAAATATAGTACAACGGAGCGTATTTGTCATCGATCTAAGCATTTTAATAAAATGAAAACAAACAGCAGGCTATCTAGGGCATATTCACTCATTATCGCCAGTATTCTTTCCATCTGCTTCAACCTAACAGCATGGTCTGAGCAAAAAAACATCTTAGCGGACATCGACGCCCCCCTGCTCTTTACAAAACGTCACTCCTATAAAGGGATTCACATTTACGATGCTTTTTACAAGTGGCCTCCCGGAGGAGGCGGTATCTATATCATCGACAACACCCATCAAGCTCCGTCGGAGTGGAAAGAGCGATGCCTCATAGGTGAAGGAAGCAAAGTCACGCTAGGTAAGGGGCTTTATACTCATCCTGAATTATCTTGGGACGCAAAACGCCTGCTCTTCTGTTATAAAGGTGAGCCTCAAGGAAACACCTGCATTTATGAAATCAACATCGACGGCTCCGGCTTACGACAAATCACCAACCCTGAAAGCTGCGGCATCAGCTTCAAGGGAACAAATAAAAGAGCCGGAATGCACGACCTCGCGCCAGCCTACTTACCCGATGGCCGCATTGTCTTCCTATCTACCCGGGCTGCCGGACTGGTTCCATGCAATAATTCAGGAGTGACTTTGCTCCACGTAATGAATGCAGACGGGTCAGATATCCACCCGATCTCCGTCAACTCGGAAAACGAATTCGATCCCTGCGTCTTGCCGGATGGCCGCATCATTTTCGGGAGATGGGAATATATCGATAAAAATGCTCTGACCGTCCAATCACTATGGACCGTCCACCCGGATGGAAGCAATGAAACCGCTCTGTTTGGAAACAACATGACCTTCCCCGAGGCCTGTATCGACCCTCGCCCGGTGCCAGGAAGCCACCTCATTGCGACAACTCTGTCCAAACACAACGCCGCGCCAAGAGGAACCGTCGCCTACATCGATCCCTTCAAAGGTAAAAACAACCCTGAGGCCATTTTCAATTTCATTACTCCCAGTAAACCAACCGAGGATCGAGGTAATTCCTGTGAGCCCTATCCACTCAACGAGCGATGCCTCCTGGCAAGTGGGCGCCCCAAGGGGCAAAAACGCAACGTGATTGAATTTCTTGATAAAAACGGCACACGGCAAACGCTGATCTCAGACCCATCGATTTGCTTGCACGACCCGATGCTGGTCAAAGCCCGGCCCACCCCCCGTATTCTCCCAACCTTGACAGACCGCAGCAAAAAGACAGGTCAGTTTTTCGTCCAAAATGTCTATGAAGGGTTAAAGGGAATTAAACCTGGTGAGGCCAAGTGGTTGAGGGTCGTTGAAGAAAGCTCGCGAGTGAGCCCTAGCCCGCTCAGCAAGACTCCATACAACCAAACGTTCCTTGTCAGCGGTGCTTTGGCATTCGCCGCAAAAATCTATCATGGCATGGTTCCGATCAATGATGACGGATCCATTTACTTCGAAGCCCCATCAGGTCGGCTTCTCTACTTCCAGGTTCTCGACAAAGATAAACGCTTGATCCGCAGCATGCGCACCTTCATTCAAGCAGCACCAGGCGTCACACGTTCCTGTATTGGTTGTCATGAAGATAAAAGCAATACCCCCTCGCTTGCTCAAGGTCGGTCAACGACCCTCCGGGGAAAAGCCGCCAAGCTTCAGGATGAATCATGGGGGAGCGGGTACATGGATTACCCCAGCATGATTCAACCCATCTGGGACAAACATTGCATTGACTGCCACGGGGGAGAAAAAGGATTCGCAGGCCGGCTCGACCTCACAGGAGGATGGACAACTCATTTCAATAACAGCTACGAAAACCTGATCGACCGCAAGCACACTCAGTTGGTTGCCCACTATATTTCAGGTATTGATTCGATGAATGGAACAGCCCACTACTCGAACCAACTTTTCCCTCCCCGCTCACACGGTTCGGCAACGGCCCCATTGGCCAAGGTGGTCATGTCGGAGCACCATGGAGCCAAACTCAGTCAAAAGGAAAGAGATCTGGTGATGGCTTGGATCGACAGCAACGGCATCTATTACGGGAACTGGGATTATACGGATCACGGCTACACGTCCAATGCAATCAACAATACCTACCAGAATCTAAGTAAGGCCATCCAAGCTGCTAAATGCACCCAATGCCATGAGAAAAGTGTCACCCGCGACTGGATCAACTTAAGCCACCCCGAACTTAGCCGCATACTAAGAGCGCCTCTAGCAAAAGGGCCGCAAGGCTATGGCTTGGCTCTATGCAAAGACACCCGGGTCGACCCCTTAAGGAAGAGAATTACCTTGCTTCGCAGTGGCCGCTACGAACATGCGGTCAAACCGCTCAGCTATTTCCCCAAAAAGAAAATCCCCAAACTGAATGAAGAAGCTCCCTCGTACGTCAGTTTTAAAAACACCGATGATCCGTCTTACCAACAAATTTTAAACATCATCCATACGGGCAGACTTGAAGCCCTGAAGTCACCCCGCATCGACATGCCTGGAGCCGTCGCCATTGCCGGAGAAGACAGGATGCTGATTGAACCTGATGTTCCCGTATCCGCCCCACCCTTGCAGGCTGAATACCAAAGCCCGCAAGGACTGAGGCTCCACTGGAGCCGAACCGCAAAAAACATTGGGTTAAAAGCTGAAATCCATCGTAGTAACAAGCGGGCATTCACCCCGAATGAAGAGACGCTTATCGCCGAAACACTGACAAATCACCACATTGACCAGCATCCCAGAAACGCAAGTCCATACTACGCATTGGTGCTCAAAGACAAAGAAGGCAAACGAAGCAAACCAAGCTACATCGACACACAACAAATCCACCCAGAAATCCTTGTAGCCTCGAAGGGACTCGGGGCCATCAGGATAAAGAATGGCAAGGTCACTCAGACCTATAAAACTCCAGGGATCTGCCAGGATGCCTGGCAGCTTCTGGACGGCTCCGTCATTGCCTCAGGAAAATCGGGCTTACGAAAATACAAAGCTGACGGCTCCTTGTTGTTTGAATACCTCGCGACCAACAAACAAAGTGAAATTCATACATGTATGCCTCTGGCTGACAATCGAACACTGATTGCTGAAAGTGGCCCGGCTCGTATTATCGAACTCGACCACACAGGAAAACCACACAAAACCATCCCCGTAGATGCCATCAAATTGAAGCACCCGCACAAACAGATGAGAGGCGTCAGGAAAACAAAAAGTGGAGATTACCATATTATTTCCACCTACGAGAAACGCCTGCTGATCCTCAACTCAAACGGCAGCCTCAAAAAAGAAATCAACCTGAAAAACCATCCGAGTCCAAAACCAACAGCCGCGCTGCATTCCATCGTGCCTCTCCCCCAACATCGCCAATTGATCGGAACCTCCTACGGCAGCTCATTTGTTATCCTAGACGAAAACCAAGGTGTCGAGTGGGAGTTGACACCTGAAGACGTGCCCGAACTGGGAATGAAGTATGCGGCAGGCGCCCATGTCCTTCCCAATGGCAACCTGATCTGCACAAGCTACAACAGTGACTACCCCATTTTCGAAATCACACCGGATAAACACATCGTCTGGAAAATCAAAGCCTCTTCGGAAATAGGGCAACCTCTGCATGTGCAAGCGGTTAAAGATCCGGGAAACCCAGCGAATTTTGAATTGCTGAAATAACGTACATCCCTCTCCTTGCCAGTTCCTTGATCACCTGCTGTTGATCAACATGGTGATTGCTGGTCAACGGTGAATCCCCTCGCTGTTGAACCATACCATGAAACCCTGAGTGCGACCCCAATAGCTACCAACCCATCAACGGTATAATCTTGCATTTGACAAGCGAGACTTATAATCAGAGGGCATGCCGCGAAAGATCAAACCAGAATGGCAACCCGAAGACGCTGATGAACACCACCAGTATGCAGGATTTGTCGCCCCCGGAGTCAGCGGGGGCCACGACGGCATGCCCGGCCCCTCGCCATCAGCCCGCAGACGACCACTGAAAAAACGCCGAAAACTCAGCCTGGATGATTTTGAAAAAGGGATTCTGGATTCGAATATCAGTGTGCTTTCCCAAGCGATCACCCTGGTCGAGAGCAATAACCCTGAACACGAAAAAACAGCTCAGGCACTACTCCAGCGCATTCTTCCTAAGTCAGGCACATCCATCCGCATCGGCATCACCGGCGTGCCCGGTGCCGGGAAAAGCACCTTGATTGAAAACATGGGCTGTATGCTCTGTGAAATGGGCCACCGGGTTGCAATCCTCGCGGTGGACCCCTCAAGTAGCGTCACCGGTGGTAGCATTCTCGGAGATAAAACCCGGATGGAGAATCTGGTTAAACAACCCAACGCCTTTATCAGACCATCACCATCGGGTGGATCCCTCGGAGGTGTCGGACGTAAAAGTCGGGAGACCATGCTGCTCTGTGAGGCTGCAGGCTACGACGTCATTCTTGTGGAAACCGTCGGCGTGGGGCAAAACGAAGTGACAGTCCGTTCCATGGTTGATTTCTATCTTCTGATCATGCTCTCCGGTGCAGGCGACGAGTTGCAAGGGATGAAAAAGGGCGTGATTGAGATCGCAGATCTGTTAGCTGTCAATAAAGCCGACGGCAATAACATTCAGCCTGCGCGTCTAGCGGCTGCCGAATACGGGCGGGTTCTCGAGTTTCTCCAACCCGCCACCCAGGGATGGAAAACAAAAGCCACAACCTGCTCGGCCTTTGAGCGTCCTACGCTCGAAGATCTCTGGAAAATCATTCTGGAATTTGTCGAAACCACCCACGCTTCCGGCGCGCACGACGGAAGGCGCAAGGACCAATCCATCCAATGGATGCACTCGATGATTGAGGAAGAACTGCGAAACCGCTTCCTCCGGAGTGAAAAAATTCAACAATTACTGCCCGATATTGAACATCAGGTTGCCAACAACACCCTGCCTGCGACGTCGGCGGTCTACCAAATCATGCAAGAAATTTGATAGTGGCTTATCCTTTCCATGCTCGATTTATGAACTCGAATGTATCGGAGCGATGATGAGGTAAAACCAAGCTGTGACTGATTCAAAGATCCATATTTGAACATTTCGGTCCATGAGGCGCTATTTTTTCTTTATCAACAGCTGTCGTTTTGTTCAAAATGAACCGTCGCATCTAGTTTGAGACGCTCTTCATTCCACAGTAACCCTTCTGAGTAAGAAGGAAACCATGTGGATCGAGTCAAATCCATCCGATCTCCCCTAGCCTTCACTCAACCTCTTTTATCCCACCATGAATTCAATAAGCAAGCTTGCCGTATTTGGATCGTTGCTCGGACTCAGCCTGGCAAACCCAGTCAACGCAGCCATCACACTTGTCTCGGAAAGCTTTGACTATCCTGATGGCAATCTGGCTGGCAACAATACGGGAACCGGTTTTTCAGATGCCTGGGGAAGCGGAAATTTCACAGTCCTCAATGGTGCGGCCTATTCGAATCCTAATTCATCTACTCAGAACAGCACACAAAACCGAAGCCTCAACGGATTTTCCGAAACAACATTCACACTTAGCCTCGACTACACGGTTGTGGCCAATGTCGAAGGCTCTTACGACTTTCATGTCGTCCTGCTCGACGATTCAGGACAAACCTTGTTCAGCCTCGGCAACCGAAACAACCAAGGTTCTACCGGGGAGTTCTATGTAGCAAGGCTCGGAACAAACAGCGCCGGGAACGCGCAAAGCGCATACAAACTGGGAGGATCAGAAACCTTCTCAGACACCATGACGGTTGATTTTTCCATTTCTGGCACGTCCGTCACTGCCAACCTGAGTTCGGTCGCGTTTCCCAGTATGAACACTGTACTCAACCGCTCAGACTTCGCGGCAGCGATTGATTTTACGTCCGGAGGCACACTCCGCATCGAAAAGAGCGGCCTCGACGGAATGCAAATCACCACCGACAACATTCTTATCACTGCGGTTCCCGAACCCAGTTCCTCGATTCTGATGGCTATGGCAGGATGCACGCTGCTTGTCCGACGCCGACGCTAAGCGCGGCTCAGCTGGACGGCGAAGACTCCAGAACTGAATCACATGCTTGCTGCACGTTTCTAAACCACTTATTTTCTTTTGAAAATGAGAACCGCACGATCATCATAACTGATATACCCCTTTTTAAGGCCTTTTGTGGCTGGTGTTTTGATTCGAAGAGGATCATTTTTGAGTAATTGCTTCAGCAACAGCTCATACTCTTTTACAGACGCGTTTTCAGGAATATTCAAGTATCCATCAGAGCTTAGCTCAATAACTTTAGGGTTAACTTCAAATGTCCAGCTTTTGATTTTATCTTTGGGTATGTTAAAGCCATCAATCACCCAATATTGAAATGGCTCAATGGCATTGATATTGTTTTGATAATGTGACTGAGCTTTCAAAAGAGGCATCATATACTCTCTAGCAATGTCTTTCTCTTTGATTTCAGCATCTGATAGTTTTAGTTTTTTGATTATATTGCTTCGTAGTTCACTACATATTTCATCAACCAATTTTTCTTCGTCATTATAAATGATGCCGTCTACCCTGGCTTTACAGTCACCTAAGGCAACGAGCTCTCTGCTATTGAAGTTATACCAAATAAGGCTAGCAGAAGGACGGAATACAGGGTCATTTTTAAAATCAATGTCAGGATACTTGCTGTAGAATTTTTTGTATTCAGCGTTGATTCTATCCAATATATATTCCTTGTTTTTATTAGGCGGTATAGAGGTGAAAACTCTATGGATAATATCCCGGCTTATTCGCCCACCTTTTTTCCCCTTATATTTTTCGCCTGACTTATCTGTGGCTCCATCAAAAACGGCCATGTAAGACCCGTTGTAGAAGAGACCATCTTCACATACGGCATTCCACTCTTCACCTGCCCCTATTTTGGATTGAATGTGATATTCAATTGATCCTTGAGGGACGTCATCATTCACTACTTTGTCATATTGAAGATTTTCGTCAGCACAAAGATGAACCATGCTACACAGACTGAGCACATGAATTAAAGAACTTCTCGTTTTCATTGAAGGTTTCGTCGTTGACTCGAAATCACACCATTGAGATGATGGTTAAAATCAATGGCGGTCAATTGCTTTAAGATACTTGATAAGATCTTCTGCTTTATCGGTCATGATAATTGAAAAGCCTCTGTCTAATAATTCCCCCCAAACTTTTTCAGGAGCGACAGCTGTATTTCTATCAACAAACCCACCATAATTGCTTACCCTTAATGTGAGTGCCCAGGTTCTGATATTTAGTTTATTGAGGGCCTCAATCATCTCCTTCGAAACCGCAGGGTGGTCTAAGCTATTAAAACCAATATCAAATGAAGATGATGAAAGTGTATCTATATGACTTTGATAATACTCGATCCCATTGCTATTTTTTGGCCAAGCAAGTGTGCTTCTACCTTTCCGAAAATTGAAACGGGGAACGTAATGTATTTTAGGATATTTCTTCGTTATTTTTTCAGCCTCTTCAAGTGAGTATGACCCTCGGTATAAAATAATACTTTCACAGCCAACCTTCTTGATAACCGGCATACACTCTTCAATCGATACCCCCTTTAAGTCCAGATCAACATAGATTTTATCTTTGCAGCAGCGAAGAGCCTCCTCAAGAGTGGGCACCCGCTCATCCATCAATTCACGTGTATGTTTTTTAAGGCGCAGAGATTGTATTTTTTCCAAAGTTAAACTCGAAACATTTCCTTTTCCATCCGTGGTTCTTCTTACATTAGAATCATGCATTAACACCAATTGACCATCCTTGGTTCGTCTAACATCAACTTCAACGGCATCTACCCCACCAGCGATGCAATCTTTAATGGAGGAAATTGAATTTTCTGGGTTGCTTTTATAGACCGCTCGATGAGAAACGACAAAAACATGCTGATCATATTTCGTAATATCTCGTGGTTTGGAATCACCTGCCACTAACGGAAGTGAAATACTCCAAAATACGGCGGCCACCATTACATTTTTAACTGTGTTACTTATCATATCATTGTATTGAATTCATTATCACTACACCTAGAATAGAGGGGAAAGCATTACACGCTCGTTTCATCCACGACCAATCATCATGCCTTAAAACCATATACAAAATGCCCCGCAAACAAAACGCCTCGTTCCCAACGAGGCCTTTGAACTCGTCATCATTGCAACTCGAGGAACTCGGCGTTGTTATCTAGATTATTTACTACGGCGCAGAATCAGGGCGATGCCGCCAAGTCCCAACAAGGCTGCGGAAGAGGGCTCTGGGACGGGCGCGTATTTGGCTGAGAGTTCGTTATGAATGGTATTAATTTCAGCATCAGTCATCGACGTATCGTAGATTCGGATCTCGGCAATATATCCATTAGCCCAGTCTTTCGTTGAATCAGTGACATTTGAGAATGCTCCCAAATTCAAGCGGTCTAGATTAGCCGCATTAGCCGTAGTGCCGTGGGTTCCGGTTAGAATCGCTGATCCATCCAATTGCATAACCACCGCATTGGTTGCATTTTGCCCTGATACAATACTGAAAACATGATGATCCGAGTCAGCTGCGTCTCCACTAGTGTCGATGTTCGAACCATCACCAACACGCGTTCTCCAATCTGAGCCAGAGATCGCTAGACGTAACCGGTTGTCGCCAGAGTCGACTGTATTATTCTGAGCAGAAAGTAAATACCTCGTATTGGAATAAGAGACAAACTGCCCCACTACAAAAACAGTCATCTCCGCCGTATTCGGCGTTGTGCCGGCTAGCGACGTATCTTGTAAGAAATCATCAACGCCATCAAATAACACCGCAGCGTGACCACTTCCGTTGTAATTCGTTTCATAGCTTGGTGCCGTGCTTGCTGAAGCCCCACTTTCTAAACCAAAGACGTTACCGCTAGCTGAATCAGTCCAGGAGGTTACGTCAGCTCCTTGTGTTAATCCGAGATCATCGGCTGTGAGCTGTAGATATAAGGCCGCTTGAGAAGAAACGGTCACGGTTACCGCAAGGGCAGTTGATATTAGCTGTGTTTTCATTTTAATAATTATGAATTCGATTATTTCGTTGAGTGGTTTCAACCATAAGGTCATCCGCATCAGATCAATCTACTGAGAAGTGACTTCACTACTAATATCCCGATTCTCAAAACGTGACAAAAAATCACTCATCGGGAGAAAATTTTCAGGATTCCACAATTTACAAAAAAGCCCAAATGCTCACTCTTGATCATGCTGCTCACTGAGCCCCTAGCGTACAGGAGCGCTCCAGCCTCCGCACGGTGAGTTGCCACTAACACAGCGTCGCGGCATCCGTCAAAAGTTAATGTTAGACAATCCTCCCCCCCCAAAGCTTCAAGGCTCAAGCAACCGTCAAATACAAATAAAAGGCCACTGCTGAACCATCTTAAACATGGATGGCATCATCTCATTTTCTAAATTTTCAGGCGCAACAAAAAGCTCCCACTTTGAAGCGGGAGCTTTGAACATGCAATTATCACACTGATCTAAAATCAGAAGTTACCATCTGACTTATTTCCTGCGGCGCATAATCAGAGCGATGCCGCCAAGACCAAGCAAGGCCACGGAAGAAGGCTCTGGGACAGCCAAGCTCAACGTCGAGCCGCGACTTCCAGACCCAATGCCTACGTCTTCCTTTGTATACCAGTTCATCGTATTATCATTGTCAGCAGAAGATAGATTGAACATGAAAGTAACAACATTTCCAGTGGTTAACTCCTTCGTAGCGTTCAAGAAACTCAAGAGGTCGGCATTGCCGGCACCAATATTGAACACTCCGCCATCAGCGGGTGATGCATTGAATGAAAGCAGCCCTGATGCGGATCCCGAGTAGAGATCATTCTCGTCCAAATGGTTTCCATGGCCGTTGCCAGCCGGGCGATCTGCACCTGTGAGGGTATCCTCACTCCAGTCATTGCCTGCAGCCGTGCCCTTGAGACCATAAAGAGTGAAGGCCGTGTTGTCGGGGATAGCGCCGCTCGTGCCGGCCGCAGTAAGGGTGAGTTGAGCACTTGTGATCGTTTGACCCGCGTAGGCCGAAAGGTCAAATTTGAGATAACCTATCCGCACATGAACGCCTCCTCCAATATCATATTTATTGGTGATTATTGTTTCAGCGCCGTGGATAACCGTATCAACATTGTGTGAGTAGCTATCGTCAGTGGGAGTCAGCACAGTAGCTGCATTACTCAAAGAGGGCAACGCCAGCAGAGCCAACGTAGTGATGAGAGGTCTTTTGTTCATGTTATTTTAGTAGTGGTTGTAAGTTCATTTTATATGGCGAGGCAACCATGAGATAAGCCTCTGTAGACCAGTCTACAGAGGCCTTCTTATCTACTAATATCCAGATTCTAAAAACGTGACGCTAATAATCACAAATAATGCCTCAGCCATCCCTGCAAAGACGACCGAGATCAGACAGCCCCCAAAGAATGCTTATAGAATAAAGGCATCCCAAGCACAACGATACACCTCGCTGCGTTGCACTTTGACCCCATGGCTCAAAGTCTCCCAATTGGCGACCTCCATCAAATCGAGTGTTCGCAAACCAATCAGGCCGGGTAATGCCGTGGCCATCCGTGTCCGACGGCCCGTTAACGATTGGGCATAGGCTTGTCCATCTTGCAAATACGCTCTCGCCCGTTCTCGCCATTGCTGAGAAGCATGCAACAAATCTTCGGTATCCTCTGGGTTCACCTTGGGCAGGTAACACCTTCCAACGTTTAAATCGTTCGGCAGGTCTCTCAGAATATTGATCAACTGCAGGCCTTTGCCGTAATTCCTCCCCCACTCCATGAGCTGACCTGAATCAGCCGTAGAAAAAGAATCCAGGGTATGGCAGCCAATCTGTGTCCAGAACTCACCAACACATCCAGCCACCATATAGCAATATTCCTCTAACTCTTCTCCCCCTGAGAAGCGAAAGCCCGCTTGCAATTCAAACCGCTCAATATCAAGCCGCTGTCCTCTTAAAATGTGCCCCATCACAGTGAGAACCGCTTGCTTTACAGAATCCGATTCCATTCCGTGCAACCACGACATCACCGCTTGCATGTGCGACAGCAACACGTTTTCTCCTCGGTGCTGCTGCAATGGCATCACCTCTTTGGAGAGACGTTGATACCAGTCCTCGTCAGTCCCTCCTTGAACGAGCTCAGCCATTCGATTGAGCATGTCCAGGCGAAGCTCTGCAGGCAAGCTCTCCGTGTCTGCCAATGTGTCACTCGCCCGAGCCAAGAGATACCCCAGGCTCACTGGTTCGCGCATTGGCTTGGGAAGAATACGCATACTCAGGTAAAATGACCTCGATACGTCTTTAAGAATCTTTGTGTCTAATGCAGGCATGGAACAATCATTCGGTTCCGTTCATCGGATCGTCACCATAGCACTCCACAGAGTCGGGTCGAGGCACTTTCTCGCACGATCCAGCAGCGACCCCGCCTGCCCCGAACTCAGAAAAGCCATCATGGTTGACCCCGAGCCACTCATCATCGCGGCGTCTACCTCCGCTTGCTCAAGCAGCCAGACTTTCATCTCCGCAAGAAAACGAAACTTCTCAAACACCGGTAGCTCCAGATCATTGACAATCTCACCCCACGGCAATTGCTGGGGAGCATACCCAACACCGGGCAAGGGTGACGCCCCCTTCCAGCGATTATACGCGTCCGGCGTATCGACCCCAAAGGCAGGTTTCAACAGCAAGATCTTCTGCCCGCTCAGTTCCGGACGATCCACCGGAGTCACGATCTCACCGCGACCTCCAATCAAACACGCCTGTTGATAAATAAAAAAAGGAACATCGGAGCCAATCTCGGCCCCCATCTCAGCCAAGGCATCTGGCGCCAGGCCGGAACCTTCAAGCTCATTTAGAGCAAGCAGGGCTGTCGCAGCATCACTACTACCACCTCCTAGCCCAGCCCCGTGAGGCACTTCCTTTTCCAAGCTCACTTTCCACCGACACTCTTTACCGCTGCGATCCTGAAAAAGTCGGACGGCTTTTGTCACCAGATTCGTCTCATCGACGGGGACACCTGAGGTATCACAGCATAAGCTGTAATGCTCTGATGAAGTGAAAATCAGACGGTCAGCCAGATCCAAAGGCACCATGAGGCTTTCCAAGTCATGAAATCCGTCACTCCGCTTACCCAAAATTTTAAGGGAGAGGTTGACCTTGGCCGGAGCCAGCCAATGGAGTTCGTGATTGGGCATAGACCGAGTCTAATGCATTTTTACGGGCGATGGAACACAAACCACCTGCATGCCGGCTGATTGGGCAGCCATAATTCCAGGGGCCGCATCCTCAAGCACCAGACAGCGCTCAGGCGCAATTTCGAGTCGAGAGGCCGTTTCCAGAAAAACATCTGGTGCCGGCTTGCCGCATTTCACGTCGTTTGCCGTCACCACCTCATCGAAAAGGTCACTCAGGCCGGTGATTTGCAGCGTTTTTTCCACCACCATTCGAGTTCCTCCGGAGGCTACGGCCATGGGGAGTTTCCCTCGCAGGCTTTTGGCAAAGTCCACCACTTCTTCGTTGATCTCAACTTGATCGAGATTACTCAGAAAAGCGGCCCGTTTGTCGACACAAACGGCCTCGGCATCAAGATGCAACCCGCACTCACCATTGATTTCCTCAACGATATCTTTGGTAGGGCGTCCGCCCATGGCATAGAAAACATCTTCAGGAAACACATTTCCGGCATGATGTTTTGCCAAGGCGTCACACCATGCAGCAAAATGAACCGGCATTGAGTCAACCAACGTGCCATCGAGATCGAAAATCACGGCATCATAACCGTCCTCTGGAATGTCAAGGGATGCGAATTGCGTCATTGCGATTGCGATATGCCTCCTTCATCACCATCTTGCAACAGCATAAATGATTCATTTTTGCCGATCGGCAATCGGAGACTAAGAATGAACCACTTACACCTTATCTTTTTTGAGGTGAATCCCTATTGCAAGTAGGCTAACAAAATTAAAGAGTCACCTCTTCATCCGTATATTTGCCGCCGGCAACCCACTTGGTTTCGCCTGATTCATTGATAAAGCTTACATTCCCAACGATCGTGACACCGTCGGCAAAGCGAACCGGTCCTTGGACCGTCAATTTTCCAGCTTGAACAAGCGAGGGCATCCCCAGACCTTCCAAGCTATCGACCAACTTGTATTCGTCACTCAGATCAATCACGGGAGGTTTACCATCGCGTTCGGCGACCAGGGCAATACGGCCATCTTCTGTGCGTTCATAGGCGTCGGATCGCAGGGCAAAAAGATCGGATGTGGTTTTCACTGGAGCAAATCGAGATCGGGGCACGCAAATCGCACCGGATCCGGGGAACGATTCTATGGCTGCTCCCATGGCTGTTTCGAGTTGATACACCTGTGTCGACTGTTTGTCACGGGGATCCACCGTCTTGGTGTTTTTGATCATCGGCAATGGAAGCACGCCATTTTCTTTTTCAAGCAACTCTTTCAATACATCCAAACGAATCCAGAGGCTGTTGGTATTAAAGTATTGATGTTTCGAAACATCCTGGAATTGCTCCAAATCTTCCTCTGGGCATTGGGCCACTTCACGCAGCAAAAGCTGCTCATCACTTGAGCGAACAGCAAGATGTCCCCCTTTTTTATCCGCTTCCGTGCGCCGGGTAGCTTCCATCAAGAACGGTTTACCACTTTCCGCAAAGTAACGAAGCAAGTTGGCATCCAGAATGGCCCCCAAATTGTCTGAGTTCGATACAAATGCGTATTTCACCCCTCCGGCCAGTAGGGCATCAAGCCATCCACTTCCGGCCAACGCAGCGTAAAGATCACCATGTCCGGGTGGACACCATTCCAAAGAAGGGTTCTTTTCCCAATCGACCGGCAACATCGAATTTACATCAATTTTGGGAATCTGATTCTGCATCATTTCGACGCTTTCGGCGCCAGCGAGATCATTCTCCTGATATGCCTCCATGTGCTCCAAGGTATCCTCGGACGTACTAAAGCTGTTCATCAGCAAAAAGCGAACTTTGCCTCCCGTGGTTTCCCGTAAATGGAGGATCTGCTGCGCGATGATATCAAGAAACGTGGTATCATCCTTCACAGGAAGTAGGCTTTTAGCTTTTTGAAGCCCCATGCTGGTCCCAAGGCCACCATTCAGCTTAATAACCACCGTCTGCTTTAACAGCTCGGGATCAAAAGCCTCACCGTCAACCGAGACATCCTCGAGCAAGGGCAAACTTTCACAAGGGCGAATGCTGTCCTCGGAAATCAAGCCACTTTCATTCAGGCAAAGTAGTTGATAGTTGCGTTCAAAGGCACGGATGGCAGCTTCACTCACAGAGGCAGCTTCCATCTTCTCTCTAAATGGGGAAAAATCACTCATAAGACAAAAATTGATGAAACGACGGGGCGGATCGCGGAGCAGGCAATAACCTGCCCCCCTGCGGATTACAACCATAATCAGGTAACGGCTGCGGTCACACTGTGGGATGAAGCAATCTTCCGGAAACCCCTCCCTTTGCCCCGCCCCTCCAGCCGAAGAAATATTTCACAGTTTCGTATTTTCAAACCGCACATCTCGATTACCCTATCCCGCGTGAGCTACCAGGTCTTTGCCAGAAAATACCGTCCAAAAACATTCAATGATGTACTTGGACAGGATCATGTCATCTCAACCTTGCGCAATGCCATTGAGCGAAATCGGCTCGCCCATGCATGGCTCTTTGTCGGCCCGCGCGGAACCGGCAAAACGACCACCGCCCGGATTCTCGCCAAAGCCCTCAACTGCCCGGAAGGCCCCAGCGCTGATTTCGACCCGGAATCTCCACTCTGCCGGGAAATTGCGGAAGGCACATCCCTCGACGTCATGGAAATCGACGGAGCTTCAAACAATGGAGTCGACAACGTTCGCGACCTCAGGGAAAATGTCCAGTTCACTCCAGCCCAGGGGAAATTTAAAATCTATTACATCGATGAGGTTCACATGCTTTCCACCGCGGCCTTCAACGCCCTGCTGAAAACGCTCGAAGAACCACCGGAGCACGTCAAATTCATTTTTGCTACCACCGAACCGAATAAAATCCTGCCCACCATCATTTCCCGTTGCCAACGCTTCGATCTTCGACCTATCCCGACCCCCACGATTGCAAAACACCTGCAACACATCGCCACCGAGGAGGGCGTTAAACTCGATGACCCGGCAGCGTGGGCCATCGCCAAAGGTGCAGACGGTGGCATGCGCGACGCCCAGTCGATGCTCGATCAACTCGTCGCCTTCTGCGGAGAAGAGATCACCGAGCAAAATGTGCTCGAAATCTTCGGGTTCACCTCTCGCGAAACCGTCGCATCTCTCACTACCCACTTGATCAAAAAAGACTCACCTGCAGCACTTGAACTGATTCACCAACAAGCGGAATCCGGCAAGGAACTCTCCCAGTTGCTCGGTGAACTCATCGGCTGCTTGAGAGCCCTTCTCGTTACCCGTCTCGACTCCCAGGCATCAAACGAAGGTTTTCCCGAAGAACTCTGGAAACCTCTGGTCGAAGCGGCCCAACCCATTCAAACCGACCGCATTCTCGCCTTGATCGACACCCTGGCCGACACCGAAGGCCGCATGAAGTGGGCCGCCAATAAACGCCTCCACTTTGAAATCGGACTGATCAAAGCCATTCAGACACTCAACGACATCAGAATCGGAGACGTCATCAAAGCTCTCGCCGGCGCCGGCCACGTCGAGCCCCCACCTACAGCTCCGGCGCCTACTCTCCCCGAAACAAGTCCTGATCCCCACTCCGAAACTCAAGCCTCCGCCCCCGCCAGCCCTGAAGTGGCCATGGAAGAGGCCATGGAAGAGGCTCCGAAAACCGAGCCCTCAAACTCCGAGGAGCCATCACTTGTGGCAGAACCAACGACCATTCCGGAATCAGCTCCCGCAAACCAGGCCACGTCGCCACCCACTGAATCGACAGCTCCGCCCGTCAACGAACCACCAGTAGAAAAAGTCGGTCTGGACGCTCTGATCGCCAGTGCCCCTGACGGTCCGCCCACCGCCACCATCCCAGTGGGAGAACTCCCACCCAAGGACACACCCACACCAGAAACTCCAGCGCCGGAACCAGAAGTTGTAGCCCCCCCCGAACCGGAAACTCCTGAAGAAGATGAATTTCATAACGACCCCCTGATCAAGAAAGCACTCGAAATTTTCGAAGGCACACTCAGAACCTAATCAACTAACTAACCCATTCACCAATCAACGATCCCATGGACCTCAACAAACTCATGCAGCAAGCCCAGCAAATGCAAGCCGGCATGCAAAAAACCCAGGAAGAACTTGCCGCCAAAACCGTCGAAGCCAGTGTTGGAGGCGGCAAGGTAACCGTCGTCGCCAATGGTGCCGGAGACGTTCAATCCATCAGCATCGACCCTGCTGTGGTCGACCCCGATGACGTTGAGTTTCTTGAGCAATTGATCCTCTCCGGAGTGCAGGAAGCCGTCACCAAAGGCAAAGACATGGCCGCAGGTGAAATGAAAAAGCTCACCGGAGGGCTTGGCATCCCCGGATTATAACTGACAGGACGGCTTGCCCCCCATCCGCCACTGATCAGCGCCCCTCCATAGGAGCGCCCCCTTCCCTATACCATGTCATTTCAAATCCACAGCAGCTGTGCCAATACCTCGGCGCGCACAGGAACCCTGACCACCGCCCACGGTGAGATTCCGACTCCGATCTTCATGCCCGTCGGGACACAGGGAATGGTCAAAACCCTGTCACCGGACGAACTCACCGATGTCGTGGACGCCCGGATTATCCTGGGCAACACCTACCACCTTTATCTCCGCCCAGGATTGGATGTCATCCGAAAAATGGGAGGCCTGCACAAGTTTTCCACCTGGGACAAACCCATTCTCACCGACTCCGGGGGGTTCCAAGTCTGGTCACTCGCCAAGTTAAGAAAGATCAGCGAACAAGGCGTTCAGTTCGCCAACCACCTCGACGGCTCTAAAACCATGCTCACCCCCGAGCTGAGTATGGAAATCCAGGCGACTCTAGGATCTGACATTGCCATGCTCTTCGATGAGTGCCCACCCTACCCCTGCGAGGAAAAATACGCCGCCAACTCCCTGGGGCTGACCTCCCGCTGGGCACAACGTTGCAAAGACTGGCACGTCGAAAATGCAGCCAAACACGTCCCCTGGATGCTTGGAACTGAACATGCAAAACTGGAAACTCACCAGCGACAATTGATCTTCGGCATCGTCCAAGGCAGCACATTCGCTGACCTGCGCGAGCAATCAGCCAAAGAACTGGTCTCCATCGGCTTCGACGGCTACGCCATCGGCGGAATCTCTGTGGGAGAACCCGAGCACGAAATGATTCGCGCTATCGATAATGCTGTCCCCTTCCTTCCTACAGATAAACCACGCTACGCCATGGGACTTGGCACCCCACCGCAAATGCTAGAGATGATTGCCCGCGGTGTCGACATGTTCGACTGCGTGATGCCCACCCGCGTCGCCCGGCATGGACTGGCATTCACTGAAGACGGCCCCATCCACATTAAAAACAAAGCCTTTGAGTTTGATGCCCGCCCACTAGACGAAACGACCCATCCGAGCCTGCAAAAATACTCACGCTCCTTTATCCGTCATCTGTTCCGTTCACGCGAAATGCTCTCTTTAAGATTGCTTTCCCTGCATAATCTGCATTTCTACCTGCGCCTTATGGCTCAAGCACGGGAGCACATCGCTGCTGGCACTTTTGAGACATTCAAGGACCACTTTATCAAACGCTACACTAAAAACTAATTAAGAACATGAATTCAACCATTCAACTCCTCGCCGAAACCACCAGTAATTACCAGCCCATCATCATGATGGTTCTGATGTTTGTGATCTTCTGGGTTGTCCTGATCCGTCCGCAACAAAAACAGCGAAAAGAACTCGCAGCCAAACAGGCAGCCATCAAAAAAGGAGACAAGGTGATCACCATCGGCGGCATGCACGCATCCGTCAATGCGGTCAACGAACGCACAATATCCCTCAGGCTCGCCGAAGGAATTTTTGTCAAATACGACAAAACCGCCATTGCCACCGTGAATCCGGAAAAAGGCAAAGACAGTAAGTAAATAACGAGCTTTTCCAGCTTGAAACGCCTGCTTCCATTTCTCTCCTGTTTCCTGTCCTTTGCCTACGCGCAAGTGGAGCGGGTCGACACGCAGTACACGCTGCGTGTTCAGCCTCATGCGAATACGGATGAAAATGCCGCGGATGAAAATACCGAGCGGCCACCCATCACAGCCCGAGAACATAAACAGGCGGCATTTATCCTGCAAAAACGCCTGCGGGCACTCAGGCTCAGCAAGTCGGAGGTCACACCACAAGACGAAGACCTGATCCACGTCAGCATCCCCGGGCTGTCACCGGAGGAAGCCGAGTCGGTTAAACACGCTCTGACCACCCCGGCACAATTGGGGCTCAAGCGTGTCCACCCTGACAATCGTCAACTTGCTGACAAAGTTGCAGATAAAGAAGCCCCTCTGCCAGCCGGATACGAGCTCAAGGTGCTGCACGATCTGGATCAAGATGGCCGCCCCACGACCGAAAACCTGCTCGTCCGAAAAAAGGCCGACATCACAGGTTCCGACATCAAAGAGGCCCAGGAGCTCTACGGCCCCTACGAAGGACAACTCGATGTCACCCTCAATGAGGATGGTGCACAAGAAATGCGACAAGTCACCCAAGCCATGCAGCTTGGGCATGACCGACTCGCGATCCTGCTCGATGACGAGGTGCTGAGTGCCCCCGTTGTTCAGGCCGTTCTAGGTGAGAAATTCCAAATTACGGGCATGGGCTCGGTTGAAGAGGCCCAAAAATTTGCCTTGGCGCTAAAAAACCCGCTGAAGTATCCCCTGATACTCATCGAGGAAAAGCGCCCCCCGACCCACATTCTTCAAGATCCGGGGAAACAGGCAGCTCCTTAGAGTTTGCCACGCTCTCGTAAATCCCCCGCTTGCCAAGCAAGCCATCTTTCGCTACACCCCGCCCGTGGGGAGTATTGCCCTCTCATTTATTCTCAATTTTTCATTATTCATTCCCAATTAATACAAAACCATGCTCGCTTCATTATTTAGTGACGACCGTCTATTGACCTTCCTCGCAGGCCTCGGCTTACTTGGACTGTTTTTCTGGTACTTTGCCTCCGATTACGAACGCCGTAAGCGCAACATCGGATCGGCCATTGTGCTACTTATCGCCCTCTTCAGTTTCATGTCCATCATCCCCAAGGAACAATGGGGCAATGTGCTGAAAGGTGAAACTCCCATCAGTAAGGCCCACAACCTCAAAGGAGGGATCGACCTCATCGGTGGATCATCCTTCACCCTGAGGGTCCAACCCAGCAAGGGTGACAACGGGGAAGAAATCCCGGTCACGCCTTCTGCGGTGCAACAAGCCATCCAAACCGTTGAAGGTCGACTCAACGCCCTCGGAACCAGCGACACCTTGATCGTGGCCCAGGGAGACGACCGCATTCTGGTGCAGATGCCCGGCATCGCTCCAGAAGAGGCCCAGCGCACTCGTGAAACCCTCGAGAAAATCGCCAAACTCGAACTCAAAGCCGTTCACCCTGAAAACCGGGTTCTCGCCAATCAGGTTGCAGCCGATCCCGAAAACGAAATCATCCCCGGCTATGACTTCAAAGTGCTCAAGGACAAGGACGAAGATGGTAAAGCGACCTCGGAAAACATGCTGGTCAAAAGCCGCGCTGCCCTCGACGGAACCTACATCGTTCACGCCCAGGAACTCTACGGCCCCTACGAAGGTCAGCTCGATGTTACCCTCAACGATGAAGGGGCATCCAGAATGTTTGATCTCACCAGCAAAATGACCCTCCAAGAGGATCGGCTCGCCATCGTGCTCGACGGCAAAGTCCTCAGTGCTCCCACGGTGCAGGCAATTCTGGGTAAGAAATTCCAGATCACCGGCATGGGCAATGCCAAAGAAGCGAAAGCGCTTGCCTCGGCCCTGCTCAACCCTCTGAAAAACCCACTCATCGTCGAGGAAGAACGCACCGTGTCCGCCACCCTCGGTAAGGAAACCATCTATTCCGGTATCTACGCCGGTATCGCTGGCCTCGGACTCACACTTGTATTTGTCCTGCTCTACTACCGTTTTGCCGGGATGATCGCCCTGATCGGACTCGGACTGAATATCTGTGTTCTCTTTGGAACCATGGCCATGTTTGGCTTTACCTTCACCCTCCCCGGTATCGCAGGTATCATCCTCACCATCGGTGTGGCTGTGGATGCCAATGTGATCATTTACGAGCGACTCCGAGAAGAGCTCGCCGCAGGAAAATCCATCAAATCCGCCATCAACACGGCCTACGAAAAAGCCTTCTCCGCTATTTTCGACGCCAACATCACCACCCTGATCACCGCTTTGATTCTGTTCTGGCGTGCCAGCGGCACCGTCAAAGGTTTCGCCATCACCCTGACCATCGGTATCCTGGCCTCCATGCTCGCGGCCCTGCTCTGCACCCGTGTGCTCTTCTGGTGGTTCTCCGACGCTGGAATGCTGAAGAAACTTAACTTCCTCAACCTGATCCCACAACGCTCGTTCGACTTCCTGGGCAAGCGCAAGATCTCATTCCCTATCTCTGCAGCCCTGATCCTTGCGGGTCTTACGGTCACGGGAATTAAAGGAACGGACGCCCTCGGTATCGACTTCACAGGCGGTGCCCGAATTGCCTTCCAGTTTGAGGATGACACCCACATCAGTCAGCCCGATGCCCAGAAGGTCATCGATGGTCTGAAACTGACAAAAACAGCCTCATCCCAAGAGGAGGAAAACAACATCGGCCACCTGCTGACGGTTCGTTGTGCCAACAACGAAGTGGAAGCCGGTGAAGAGGCTGATCCCGAAATCATCGTCGAGGCACTCCGTAAAGCCTTCCCTGAAACACTCGGACAGCGCGTTGCCGTTCTCGATGACAACGGCGCTGAGAAAAAAGACGAAGCTGGTAACACCATCACCGAATGGAAATACCAGGCCGCCAAGGAAACCATCAGTGCAAGTCTGGGTAGTGAATTCCTCACCACCGCCGTATGGGCGCTGATCATCGGCCTCGCCGCGATCCTGATCTACATCACGATCCGCTTCGAGTTCTCCTTTGCTCTGGGTGCCTTTGCAGCCCTCTTCCACGACTTGCTGATCTGTCTCGGTATCGTCGTGATCTACGGTCACGAAATGTCACTGATTCACGTCGGTGCCTTCCTGACCATTGCCGGTTATTCAATCAACGACACCATCGTTATTTTCGACCGGATCCGAGAGGACTTGCAAACCAAGCGTGGTGATGTCAAGGATGTCATGAACCAAGCCATCAGCTCCACCCTCTCCCGGACGGTGCTGACCTCAGCCACCACCTTTGTGGCCGTTCTGGTGCTCTTCATCTTTGGTGGAACCGCCCTGCAGGACTTCTCCTTCACCATCATGATCGGCGTGATTGTGGGAACTTATTCCTCGATCTTTATCGCCTCTCCGATCGTTTATATCTGGACCAAGATGCGAGGAGCCAACCTGCGTCGCGAACTGCTTGACGCCAACCTCGAAGCCGAAGTCAATCCGGCCAAAGGCTAACGCATCAGAGACAAATTGACATTCTGATCACCCAAAATGCCTGTCGTGTTTTTGCACGGCAGGCATTTTTTTACGCTCAAGAAACAGCTCCTATTCACCCATTCCATTCACGCTCAAACACTAAGCAAGCGACTGCAAAAAAAATCTGCATTTCGTGTAAAAAACATCTTGCAAAAATCCGATTTCCTGACATTTTCCCGCCGTCCGAGCGCCACAAACGCAACGACAAAACCACAAATCGAAGTTGCAAAACTTCAACATCATTCCTGCATAGCTCAGCGGTAGAGCGGGTGACTGTTAATCACTAGGTCCTTGGTTCGATCCCAAGTGCAGGAGCCATCTGAAAGCCTCATTCCATTACGGATTGAGGCTTTCGCCTTTTTGCGAGGCTACATCAAAAATGTCGCAATCATTGGCAAGGATTTCTCCTCAATGTGGAATGCCGAATTTATGCGCGGCGGCATGTTCCGCCTCGTGGGTCACGGTATGCAGTGACACCCCGTGTTCTTCCGCAGCCTTGCGGCAATCTTCATATTCTGGAGTTGCTCTGAGTGCACCACTGGGAAGTTTCGCCACTTTCACTTGGATCTTACCATAGCGGGTGTCCACGGTGTCAAAATCACGGTGCAAGGCATCGCGCCGGGTATCACTCCTGCGAACCCCCAAGGTTGAGGTTTCTTCAAACAAGAGGCGTTCCAGTCGGTCTGCGTCTTCAGGTTTTGCCAGCACTTTAACCACATGCGCTGGGCGGTTTTTCTTCATCTGAGCTGGGATGGAAACCACATCGAGGGCCCCAGCCTCCATTATTTTTTCAAAGGCGTGACCAAGTGTTTCACCTCGGTCATTGTCGAGGTGGGTTTCCAACACCGTGATCGATTCGCTCTGCCACGCACCACTTTCGGAAGACGCCCCTATCAGAACGCGAAGCACATTCGGAATTTCCAGATCGCGGGTTCCGGCACCGTACCCCACCTCCTGCAAAGTCATTGAGGGTAATACTCCCCAGGCATCGGCTAGCTCCGTTAGCAAAGCAGCGCCCGTGGGTGTAACAAACTCGACATCAATCGGAGATCCGCAAATCGGCACGCCCTTAAGTAAACCCAAGGTCGCCGGTGCAGGGAGCGGAATCTGACCGTGAGCACCATGGATAAAGCCCCGTCCCATCGGCAAGGGAGATACCGTCACACGTTCAATGCCCATCAGTTCTACGGCAGCGAGAACCCCTACGACGTCGACAATGGCATCCACCCCTCCCACCTCATGCAAGTGAACCTCGTCCACGGCCATATTGTGAATTCTGGCCTCCTCTTGGCAAATACGGGTAAAGACCCTAACGGCGCGCTCTTTCACCCTGTCCGAAACACCCGAGTTTTCAACGACTTCACAAAGGTCCTTCAAATGCCTCTCAGGCGCATGGTCATGGGCATGCACATCCACTTTGGTGGCGGCAAAGGCATTTTTCATTACCTTACCCACGTGTAGATGAAAATCATCGAGATTCAGCTTGGATAGTTCGGATTCCAGATCAGCGACCGGTAAACCCGCGTCAATCAGAGCTCCTAGCAGCATGTCGCCACTGGCCCCGGCAATACAGTCGAAATAGGCAGTTTTCATGATAATGATTGGTGTTGGTGAGTGAGTATACGGTGGGCCGCCATGGCTGCGCCAAATCCATTGTCGATGTTGACGACCACCAACCCGGAAGCACAGGAATTAAGCATACCTAACATGGCAGCCAAGCCATGAAAAGAAGCCCCATAACCCACGCTGGTGGGAACCGCAATAACTGGAGCTGAAACCAGCCCCCCCACCACGGTGGGAAGTGCCCCCTCCATCCCGGCAACGACAATCACGACCGAAGCCTTACGGATATCATCCATCCGATCAAGCGTCCGATGAATGCCGGCCACTCCAATATCCGTATACGCTGTGACCGTGTGGCCAAGGAAAGAAAGCGAGGCCGAGGCTTCCATGGCAACGGGCAAATCCGACGTCCCGGCCGAGACCAGAGCCACCGAAGAAGAGGAATTCACAGTGGGGCCGTTGTCCCCGAGCACAATCGTGCGCCCCAAGGCATCATATCGAGCCTCTGGAAGCGCCTGCAACACCTCCTCTGCACGATCAGTTGGCAATCGAGTGCCAAGCGCCCGACCGTGAGCATCAGCCAAGGCCCTCAAGTTATCGATAATCTGACCTGCCGATTTACCTTCGCAGTAAACGACCTCGGGAAACCCCTGACGGGTCAGGCGTTCGGTATCCAAGGTGCTATGGTTTTTCTCAAACATGCTTCGTCTATTCTGATTTTGTTTGAATCACTTCATTCATACTCCCTGACCGGAAACCGTCGAGATCCATCGAAACATAGGCAAACCCTGCCTTTTTCAAAGCGGCCGCTACCTCCTCACGCATGTCCAGTAAGCGAATCATCCCGGATGGCTCAATTTCCACACGCGCCACTTCCCCATGATCCCTGACCCGACACTGACGGAACCCAAGGGTTTTGAGTTCAGACTCTGCACGGTCGATGCGGTTGAGCTTTTCGAGCGTAACAGGCGACCCGTATGGCACCCTCGACGATAAACAGGCCGACGCGGGTTTATCCCAAACCTGAAGCCCAAGTTCATTCGCCCATGCACGAATTGCCTCTTTGCCCATCCCGGCTTCGGCCAGAGGACTGCGAACACCGTGCTCACGCGCAGCTCGTCGCCCCGGGCGAAAGTCGCCACAATCGTCGGCATTGGTTCCGTCAACAATGCAGGCTACCCCTTCCCGTGATGCCAACTCGGTAAAAGTGCTGTAAGCGATGTTTTTACAGTGAAAACAGCGATCTGTAGCATTCGCGGCATAATCCGGATTCTCAAGCTCGCTGGTCGCCACTTCAATATGACGGATCCCCACGGCCTCCGCCGCCACTCTGACATCTTCGAGTTCACCGGATGCCAAGCTGGGAGAAACAGCGGTCACAGCGGCAGCCTTATCTCCGAGCACCTTTGCAGCCACGGCAGCTAACAGCACACTGTCAACACCCCCGGAGCAGGCAACCAAAACACTACCACAATCCCTCAAAATCGATTCAACCCTCGCCCGTTGTTGCTGCTGATTCATTTTAAATTCCATCAAACCTTCAATCATCGGCCTAACCTACACCCTTTGTTATTTTTGTCATTCAAAATGGAAACTCTTCTTCCAGCTCCCGCACTGTATTTTCTTTGCCAAGTTCGATCACCTTGGCCCGCTCATGAACTTCCAGGCCCTCCACAATAATGGCTTTTTCCGGGCGAACCGGGCAGATAAATTCACATCCGCCACAACCAATGCAGAGATCAGGCTCGATCTCAGGGATCGTCAGGCCATCCTTCCACGGGACCATATGCACGGCTTGGGTCGGACAGTGCTCGCTACAAGCCCCGCAGGAGGTTCCTTCGGTTTTGACAACACAACGGCCTTTAAAAAAACGAACCATCCCAGTACGCACAGCGCGCCGTTCATCAATGGTCAACGGTTGAATCGCACCCGTTGGACAAACCTGGGAGCAGTTAGAACAATTGTAGGAACAGAACGAAACGGAGAAATCCTGATAGGGCTGCAGAAACCCAGCCAACCCATGCTGGGTGATGGATGGTTTGAGCACTTGATCCGGACAATGAGTCACACACAACTGGCAACCGGTACAGAAGTTTTGAAAATGCGCCAGTGACTTGGCTCCCGGTGGCAAAACCGCACGTTTATTGTGTTGATCCAACGCATCCGGTAGATCTTTCTCTGTAATCAAGGACGCAGCAGGAAGAGCAAGCGTAGACGAAAGAAAAAACCGACGACTGAGTGAAGGGCCCATGGATGGGATCTCAGTCGGGGCAAGCTCAGAGGTAGCCTTCGCTGTGACCTTTTGACAGGTCTGATTCGTCTTCTTCATTTTTATCTTCCCCTCCACGGCTGTTTCATCCCCCCCCTTGGAAGAGCCACGACGTAGTGTAATCCCACTACGTCGACATGAACTCACACAATCAAGGCACATCACGCAGCGTGAGTGGTCGATGCGATGATTTCGAAAATCGATACATTGCGCCGGGCAGACACGCTCACACATCGAGCAGGCAACACACGCTGAATTGGCAATTTGTAAGCGGAACAGAGAGTGTTTTGAGAAAAATCCGAGCACGGCACCAACCGGACAAAAGGTATTGCACCACAACCGCCCACGGTAAATTGCCAACAGCACAATCACAGCGAGGATCACCAGTGCCAAAACAAATGACAGCCAAGATACGGGAGAAATATCCACCGGCTGAACCACGCCGGTACTGGAAAGTTGGTGGTTCATCCAAGCTAGCACAGGACGGGCGCTGGCGCTGACCACCTTACCAAACAGGCTGTAGGGGTCTAGAAACCCAAGAGGTATCGCCGTTCCGACAAGCAATCCCCCAAAACATAGAATGGCCACGGTCAGACGGAGGTATTTGCGGTTTTTTGTATGAGGAAGTTTGCGCTTCTTACCTGTTCTCCGTGCCAACCACGCGGAAAAATCCATGAGCACCCCCATGGGACAGAGCATCGCACAATAGATACGACCAAAAAGAAGCGTCAAAAGAACCACCACGACCGCCCCCGCTCCGAACCAGGCCAAGCCTTGAACAAGGCTCAATAAGGAAGGCGTGAATTGCAAAAACAAACTAGCCCTGGCCATCGGCACCGATAGCCAATGGCTGATATCGACAAATACCAGCGTGCAACTGGCAAGAACCAGAGCGCCGATAAGAATGCGAATCTTCCGATAAATAGCTACACTCATCCGCTTAGGCGTCGATCGTGATGCGTTTGATCTTCACCTTCGAAAGATCTGCGTGCCCAGCTCCCATTTTATCCGCGATCTTCACAAAACCGAGTTCCTCGGGTTTCTTTCCATACAACTTGGCCGATGCCGCGTCGAGAGCCACCATATCCTTACCGATCATAAGGTATTTCGCCAGTTCCCCATCCTCTTCGGCTTTGCCTTGGGGGCCGTTTTTACGTAAAATCCGATAGGCGTCGACGATGTTGAGATCGGGAACCCGCGGGGCGAAGCACATATCGGCAATACACTGGTCGAGCCCGTTCTTGTGGAAAAAGCGGCGATCCCAGACGACACCCATCAGGTTTTTCATGCAAAGTGATAGTTTTGCACCTCCGTGGTGCTTTAAGACCGGCACGTTGATCAGGACATCGCAGTCGAGCATTTCCTTATGGATCTGAGCTTTCTTCAACGACTTGGCCTTGGGCAGTTTGACCTCCCGGTAATGGTCCTCTAAATTCGCTGGAGCCATTGTGCCTCCGGCATCTTCCACGGCTTTGGCGATCCCACTCGTTTTGTATGCCCGTTTCCAGTTGTGGCAAGTATGGTCAAAGACGGTGACTTTGGATGCGCCTGCCTTTAAGCACTCCTTTACAATCGCTCCCACCAGATCCGGGTTCGTATTGGCCGGAATTTCAGGTGGTTGGTCCCAGGCAATGTTTGGCTTAACAACCACACTCTGCCCCTTTTTTACAAAGGCTTGCATACCTCCAAGAGCCGCAATACCTGCGTTAAACATTTCAACAGGGCCTGCATTGCGGACCGCAACCAAATCCCAGGGGCCTTCGCCATCAGCCTCAGGGGCTGCAAACAAAGGGTTATGCCACGAAATAGCAGCCGCTGTGGCCGCTGTGGTTTCAATAAAACGACGACGATTAATTTTCATAATTTCTTCTCCTTCTGATAATTATTTCAGACATTAACGATCCCCCCACATGAAGCAAGAAGGAAGAAAATCTGCACGGGCTTTCATCAGATAAGCACAGTCGCCAAGCATCAAAGCTCCAAAGGTCTAAAAATAAGACCAGATAGTATTCACTATCGATAGGCGTATGCTTGTGCCATATATTGTCTAATCACACACACAAAGCACCCATGAGCATTCACTCTCTTCTTAATCGATTCGTGACCGGACTCAGCATCGGTCTCGCCCTCGCATCCCCCGTTTCGGCATCCGATGCCCAGGTCAACCCGCAAATGCCGGGACTGCTACCCATGCCCCAGTCTGTTACCTGGAATGACAAGGCCATTGCCATTGACAGCGTGCAGGTCAATTTGCCTTCTCTCAAAGGAGACTCACTGAAAATCAAGCAGCTGAAAAAAGAGCTCCTGGACATCCTGAATCGCAACCACATCCGGGTATCCCAAGATGCAGCCACCCAGATTCGTCTTCGCCTCGGCAAGGTTGTCGTTCCGGGGTACTGGGACGGGCAGGATCAGGAGGCCTACTCGCTGGTTTCCGAGAAACGAGGTGTCGTCATCACGGCCAATGCCATCGAGGGACTCTACTACGGAGTGCAGACCCTGCGCCAACTCATGGTCCATAAAGACGGCAAAACCACCGTCGCGGCATGCCAGATCTCCGATTACCCTGCCTTCAAAATCCGTGGGTTCATGCACGACGTTGGTCGCAATTTCCAGACCATTGAGCAACTCAAAATGCAAATCGATGTCATGGCGAAACACAAACTCAACGTCTTTCACTGGCATCTTTCCGAACACTACGGATGGCGGTTGGAAAGCAAGATTCACCCCGAACTTCAGTCCGACAAGGCATTTGGCCGCTGGCATGGCAAGTTCTACACCCAGAAAGAGTTCGTGGATATGGTCGATTACTGCTGGGCCCGAGGTATTATCATCATCCCCGAATTTGACACCCCCGGACACTCGGATGCTTTCCGCAAGGGGTTGGATATCCCCAACATGAAAGACCCCAGGGCAAAAAAAGCCATTTGTGAATTGATTGATGAGCTTTGCACCCTCGCTGACAAAAAACGGATGCCCTACATCCACGTTGGCACGGATGAAGTCCGTCATGCTGCCGAGCGAGTCAACAGCGATTACCTTCCAGCCCTCCACAAAACGGTTCAAGACAACGGCCGCGAAGTCATCGGATGGGCCAAAGGCATGACATTCAAAGGGGCCAAACAGATCTCCCAGACCTGGGCCACCTCCAGACCGTTTGGAGGAACCAAGCATATCGATTCCCGATCAAACTACGTCAATCACCTCGAGGCACTGGATTTCGCCCAGCGTATGTTTTTCCAGCAACCTTGCCGAGTCCCTCACGGTGATGAGGTCCAACTCGGGGGGATCCTCGCCTACTGGCCGGACACCCTGACGGACAACGAAAAGCGCAGCCTGACCAACAACCCGGTTATCCCTGCCATGGTTGCCTATTCCGAGGCCGTATGGAAAGGGATTCAAAAGGATCGTCCCGAATTTTGGGCCAAGGTTCCAACCAAAGGGACTGCCGAGTATGATGCCTACGCCGATTTTGAAAACCGTATCGCCGAACAGCGCGACCGCTTTCATCGCGACACCCCGTTCATCATGGTCAAAAGCCACGACATCGAATGGAGACTACTCGGCCCGGTTGCAGACAATGAAGCCGTAGATCTCGAAAAAGGCATCGTCAAAGAGCAATACGAACTCCAGGGCAAACCACTGAACTGGACCAAACCGGTCTACGGTGGAGCCATCCACGTCAAACATTTCTTCGGGTTCCAGAGTCATTTGAAATCCTTCCCCAAAGGAAAGAACGTCGTGTGGGCCAATACCCACATCTACAGTCCGAAAGATCAGGAAGTGGATGCTTGGATCAACTTCAACACTATCTCCAGCTCCGACCCACGTGCCGGTGTTGCCCAACAGGGGGATTGGGGCCCGAACCCCGCTTGTAACATCTGGCTCAACGGCAAACGCATCGATCCTCCAACATGGAAAAACAAAGGTAAAGCCGCCAAGGAAATTGCCCTAATCGACGAAATCTACACCAGCCGTGAACCAAGCAAAATCAAACTCAATAAGGGTTGGAATACCGTCCTGGTCAAATCCGCCCCTACGTGGAAATGGGTCTTCTCATTCAGCCCGGTTGAGAAAAACGGCCAAGCCTACCGGGAAGTAGAGGGACTCAAATACTCGGCAAGCCCACCCAAATAGCCACAACAACTCACATCACTCCCCGAGTCTATCATAGGGGAGCGATCTGTTCAGGATTCAACTCTCGCACAACGATGATCCGTCCATTGATTGCAGTCCTGTTTGCATTATCGACAATGCATGCCGTGGCATCCACGTGGACGCTTCCCACACCTGATTCCACTCAATCAAAGGTCAGCCTGATTCCCTACCCTGTCGAGGTCAACTGGCAGCATCAGGATACGGCCGTCCACGGCCCCATCAAAATCAGCACACCTTATCAGTCGGACGACGCGGGCAGCGGTCATCTATCCAATCACATCGCTCAAATATTCAAGGAGAGCCGAGTGCCATCGTCAGCGAAAACCCCTGCTGCTCACTATCACATCCAACTCATTGAAGGCAACGTCTCAGAAGCTCGTATTTCTAACGAAGCCTACACACTGGAAACAAAGCCTAACGGAGTCACCATTACGGCCCGACACCCGCATGGTTTTTTCAATGGTTTACAAACGTTCAGGCAATTGCTCTACCACAATGGGGACTCCCTGATGGTGGCTGGCTGTAAAATTCGTGACTGGCCCGCCTTCCAAACCCGCGGTGTCATGCTCGATGTCGGACGCAACTACATGTCTCCAGATTTCATCAAACAACAAGTGGATCGACTCGCCCGTTATAAAATCAACGTGCTCCACTTGCACTTCACCGAAGATGCTGCGTGGCGCTTGCAAATCAAACAACACCCCCAACTCACCCAAGCGAAATTCCACTGGCCAACACGCCAACCCGGAAAACACTACACACACGAGGAAATCAGAGATCTTGTCGCCTATTGTCAGGCGCGCCACATCTCCGTGATTCCTGAAATTGATATGCCCGGTCACAGCGAAGCCTTCCGCCACGCCATGGGAGTCGATATGCAAAGCCCGGAAGGTATCCGCATTCTGAAAGAGGTGATTGACGAAGTCGTCAGCCTCTTTCCTGCCAAATCGATTCATCTTGGCTCCGATGAAGTAAAAATACGTATGCCGGAATTTATGCCGACCATGGTCGATTACGTGCGTAGCTTGGGAAAACAGGTCATCGTTTGGAGTCCCGGGAACCAACCCGCCAAAAAGGTCATCAACATGCATTGGGGTGATCATAACGGCCACCAAGTGGACCCAGAAATGAAGCATCTTTCGACCATCGGCTTTTATATGGACTGGATCGACTCGCAATCCGGGGTCTATCAATATTTTTTCCAGCAGCCTTGTGATGTCCCGTATGGCAACCAAAATGCTATGGGCGCCGTTACCTGTGTGTGGACTGACGGGGCGCTAAGCAACGAAAAGCGGGTCCTCACCCAATACCCGTTTTACCCATGTTCACTGACCTTTGCCGAACGCATCTGGAGAGGAGCTCATCAAGCGCGTCCCGATCTCTACGCCAAACTCCCCCAACCCGGAACCCCGGCTTATAACGCCTTCGCTGAGTTTGAAACGCGTCTGACAGACCACCGCGACAAATTCTTCAAAGACCTCCCATTTGCCTATGTCAAACAAAGTCACATTCCGTGGCGCTTGATCGGCCCCTTTGACCACCATGGGGTCAATGACAGATCATTCGGTCCGGAACAGGCGATTCAGGACAGTTATCGTGACGGGAATCGAACCCTCACTTGGGAGCATCAACCGGCCTGGGGAAGCGCCATTCACTTGCGGCACCACTACTCCGTGTTCAATCTCCACCAGAATCAGGTTGCTCCCGACTACTGGCCAGCCACGATGAACCACCGTGTCGGCAAAGGCGGAGGAACCTGCTATGCGCTCCAATATATTCACAGCCCCCAATCGCAATCCATCCACTTAATGTTTGGTATCGGTGGGCAATGGGGCCACTCCGGAGGCTACCGAACGGCCCGGGCGCCCTCTCAAGGGTCTTGGGATTTCTCCGGTGGCGATCTCTGGCTCAACGATCAACGGGTCACTCCACCCCACTGGCCATTCAAAAGCCTACCCTGGAGTGGTTGGCGCAAAGGCAGGATCGAACACGCCCCACTAACAGAAGAAGGGTATTTCTTTCGCCCACCTGTTCCTGTCACCCTCCAACAAGGTTGGAATAAAATTCTGGTCCGCATTCCATTCGGATGGTGGAAAGAGGACAAAGGTCAACGCAAGTGGTTCTTCAACTGCGTTCCAGTGAGCTGGGACGGCACCCACTACCGCGAAGTTGATCAACTTCAATACGCAACCACACAAGATCACACACCAAACCCACCACAGTCAAAATGAAACGACATCTCATCGTCTCCGCTCTTTTAACGCCTCTCTCATTTGCAGCTGAAGCTCCTTATATTGTCGCCACTCCTCCCGCCGATGCCGGCCGTGGACTGATCCGTGTTTCGGACAAGGAAATACGGCACTATCCAGGAAAAGGAGGAAAACAAATGCTTCAATCGCTGGACAACGGCGAAACATGGAAACTCGTTCCTCTTCCCGCTAGCTACCCCGGAGCCACGTGCCTGAGCAAAGAGTCTCCAGCCATCGCACAAAACCCGGTGAGCAAAGAGTTCATCCGCTTCGAACCCCTTTATCGGGGAAAAAACAATGACGACGGGGTTTATATCACGGAGGGGGGCATTGACGGAAAATGGAATCTAGTTAGAGATAAGGACGGTAACAGCGTGCGGCCAGGAGGAATCCTCCGTAACCCGCTTTGGGTAAACCAGAACAAACGTATCGTCATTCCCGGCCATGGCGGAGGGTGCTACACATGGTATTCTGACGACCAGGGGCTCAGCTGGCAGCGCTCCAATAAAATCCAATCGCCACCACACCAACTGGGAGGCATCCACAAAGGAACGCGCTGGAACCACGGTATGGTCGAAGCCACTCTGGTGGAGTTAAAAAATAAAAAGCTCTGGATGGTTGCACGAACAGCCCAGGACCAGCACTATCAAAGTTTTTCCTCCGACTTCGGTAAGACCTGGAGCAAAGCCGAACCCTCACGCTTCTGGGGAACCATCACCATGCCCACGTTCCATCGACTCGACGATGGTCGTATCCTTTTCCTCTGGTCCAATACCACTGCCCTGCCTGAAATTGAAACCGCAACAGGTCGTGGGGAAGACGCGTTCACTAACCGCGACACCATCCACGCCGCCATCTCAGAAGATGAGGGGAAAACTTGGATTGGTTTCCGCGAACTGATCCTCGACGAACATCGAAACCGTGGTGATTACGGAACCTTCAATGGCTCTCAAGACCGGGGTAAACATCAAGCCGAAGTGGTCCAGCTTGATCAAAACCGCGTGCTCTATTCCTGCGGGCAACACGCCATGCACCGCCGGTTGATGATCATGGATGTCCGCTGGCTCTACGAAAAAGAACGTAGCTCGGATCTCGCCAAGGATGGTACCAAGGACTGGACCACCCACCAATTCATCGCCAAATACGTCGGTCACTGTGCTTACAACCGGACTCACGGTGCCCAAGTCGAAGATGGCGCATTGCGTCTCCGCCGAGTTGAGGCAAGCAACCTGACCAACCCCAATCAAGGAGCTGTCTGGAACTTTCCAGCCGGTGACACAGGACGCCTCACCACCAAGGTCCGACTCGAACCCGGCGGTGCCGGACTCCAAATTGCGCTTACTGACCGCTGGTTCAGCGCTGTCGACCACTCCGTTGATCAACTTGCCAACTACGTGCTCAAAATCGATGGCGAAGGAAAAACGCCAGAAGGTAAGCGCCTGCTGACACCTGGAAAAGTCCACGAACTGGCAATCACCTGGCAGGGAGTCGATAAAAAAGGCAGCGCTACACTGTCGCTCGACGGCCGCAAAACCACCATCAAAATTCCCTGCCAGCACGCCACCCCGAACGGTATCAGCTACGTCCACTTCTATAATCCGGCTACCACCACCGATACCAACGGAGCCTCTGTTATGAGCACTCACGCAAAGGTAAAATAATCCCAACGAGCAGAGCAGCTTTTCAATCTGTCGACAAGCATCGCAAGCGCAAAGGCAAGCCTAGTCCCCAAACCAGATGACAGATCACAAACCTGTCCTACATTAGCCTGCACCTCGGCTACTAAACACACACAATTCAACCATGAACACACACTTATCCATCACTCTTCTGTTAGCATGCTCCAGCATCGCTTCAGCTGACATCCTCTACGAAACCTCCTTTGAAAAAAGCTGGAACGCCAGCGACAAAAACTACAAGGATGCGGAAGATGCCGTCTGGGTATCAAAAAAAGGATTCAACATTAGTAAGAAGCACGCAAAGACGGGAAAACAATCTCTACATCTCATAGGTGGAGAATCGGAAGTGGTGCTGCACCTGCGAGATAACGCCAGCAAGGCCAAAGGTCTGAGTTTCAGAGCCGAGCGCTGGACATCCTCCCCTCCATTCGAATTCAGAATCTCCGCCAAACAAGGAGACAAGTGGACCAAACTCACCCCGCTGGATTTGATTGTCCAAACGGGACGTGGATTCCCCAGCAAGGTTGAACTGAAACTCCCTGAAGGTGAAGCAATCAGCGCGCTCAAATTCACTTCGACCACACCGAAGGACAAGGGAATCTTGATCGACGATCTCAAACTGCTGTCCAAGGCACCCGAATACCCGAGTATGGCTCCCCCACCCTATGTGAAGCCCACGGAGCCTCTGAAATTAATTGAACATAACGATGTCTTTGTATCCGGGCAGGACAATACCAAGATCTATCGAATCCCCGCTATCATCACCGCTAAAAACGGAGATCTGCTCGCTGTGATTGATGCCCGGCGCAACAACGCCGCTGACCTGATCCACCAACGCTCGATCGACATCACCTACAAACGATCCACCGACAACGGAAAATCCTGGGGGGCGATGAAAACCATTGCCGATTTACCCAAAGGTGAGGGAGCGAGTGATGCCTCCTTGATTCTCAACCGGGACAATGGTGAGATTTTCTGTTTTTATAACTGGATGGGCAAAACCAAAGAGTTCCGCTTCTATCTGCAAAGCTCAAAAGACAACGGCCATACTTGGTCGGAACCTAGCGATTTCACCGACCAAATCACTCCGAAAAATTGGGGTAAACTCGATTTCAAATTCATCACCTCCGGCCGTGGCATCCAGACACGAAATGGTAACCTGCTCCACAATGTCGTGCATTTACCCACGCGTGCCGTCTACCTCTATGGGAGCACGGATGGAGGCAAAACCTGGAGTGTCAACGAAACCCCCGTCACACCAGGAGACGAATCCAAGGTCGTGGAACTCAATGACGGAACCCTGATGGTCAACTCACGTGTCGGTGCCGACTACCGCTGGGTGCACCGCTCCAAAGACCAGGGAAAAACCTGGGAATCCAACAAGGAATATCAGTTACCGGACCCAAGGTGCAACGGCTCCATCATCCGCTATACAAGCACCAAGGACGGTTACGCCAAGGATCGCTTGTTGTTCAGCAATGCGGGCTCGCAAACTGGACGGAACAATCTGACCATTCGCATTTCTTATGATGAAGGGCGGACCTGGTCAGCTGGCAAGGTGGTCAACCCGGGAGCATCAGCCTACTCATCACTAACAATCCTCGAAAATGGCAATATCGGAGTTCTCTACGAAAATGGGAATGCCCGCACCAAATTTGCCAGTTTCACCCTCGAGGATTTAACCGATGGCAAGGACAAGCTGAACAAAGTCTACGAAATACGTTAGAAACAACTTGGTTTGTATAAGATTCAATCATGCTCATTTGATTAACCCATATCTCCCATGATGACCCACAACCGCTTCCATTTCAAGCTGCTTACGCTTGCGCTGCCAATCGCTTTACTCCCCTGTGCCCTCATGGCCAAGGGGAAGGTGGCAGAAGCCAAACCGGCGCTACTCCCCTTACCCCAGTCTGTTGAGTGGCACGACCAGGCGATACAACTCAGCACCGTTAACGTGACTCTCCCAAAGCTCAGAGACACGCCAATCAAAGCGGCCAGGCTCAAGCGAGAGTTACAGGAACTGCTCCAAGAAAATCACATCACCCCCAGCGCTGATGCCAAACAAAACATCATCCTCAAACTAGGCAAGGTGGACGTCCCCCGCCAATGGGTAGGCCAGGAGAAGGAAGCCTACTCCCTGATTGCGGAGCAACGAGGTGCTGTCATTACGGCAAATGCGGTGGAAGGGCTCTACTGCGGACTCCAAACCCTACGTCAACTGATGGTCCGACAAGATGGTAAAACCACTCTTGCGGCATGCAACATCCACGACTACCCCGCTTTCAAAATCAGGGGGTTCATGCATGACGTTGGGCGTAACTTTCAATCGCTTGAGCAACTTCGGATGCAGATTGATGTCGCGTCCCGATATAAAATCAACACCTTCCACTTTCACATCACCGAATACCACGGCTGGAGACTTGAAAGTAAGGTCTTCCCGGAACTTCAACGGATCGACACCTTCACTCGCAAACCCGGCAAGTATTATACTCAAAAAGAATTTGTTGAGTTTGTCGATTACTGCTGGGCGCGCGGCATCACCGTGATCCCGGAGTTCGATACCCCGGGCCACAGCGACGCTTTCCGTAAGGCCCTTGGCATTAAAAACATGAAAGACCCCAAGGCTAAAGAAGCCATGGTGAAACTCTTCGATGAGCTTTGCTCACTCGTCCCCAAAGAAAAAATGCCCTACATCCACGTCGGCACCGATGAAGCATCCAGACCTGCCGAACGCGTGAACGCCGACTACTTACCCGCATTGCACCAAGTCATTCACAAAAATGGTCGTGATGTCATCGGCTGGGTGCACGGCATGCACATCAAGGGAGACACAAAACAAATCCAGCAAACCTGGGCCAGCTCAAAACCACTGCCCGAATTGCGCCATATCGACTCCCGCTCCAACTATCTCAACTACCTTCAGGCACTGAACTTTGCCACCCGTATGCACTTCCAACAACCGTGCCGAGTTCCTCATGGTGACGAAACCAACCTGGGAGGCATTCTCTGTTACTGGCCGGACACTAAAGTCGATGATGAAAAACAAGCCCTGCTCAACAGCCCGGTTCTCTCAACGGTGGTCGCCTATTCTGAAGCCGTCTGGAAAGGAGTCAAAAAAGACCACCCGGAATACTGGTGCAAAATTCCTCCACGTAACAGTGAGGCATTTAAAACGTACGCCGATTTTGAAACCCGACTTCTCCAACAGCGCGACCGCTTCATGGCGGGTAAACCTTTTCTTGCCCTGCGCACCTACGATGTCAACTGGCGCTTGCTAGGCCCTGTGGCAGAGGATGAGGTCGCAGAACTTGAAAAGGGTGTTATCAAAGACCATTACCCCGATCACGCATGGTCGACCTCCGTGCAAGGGGCTGCCATTCATCTTCGCCATTTCTTCAAGTTCCCCAGCCACATCCAAAACTTCCCCAAAGGGAAAAACATCGTTTGGGCGAACACCTTCATCTACAGTCCGAAAGATCAAACAGTCGACGCCTGGATCGATTTCAACACCATCGCGGCCTCCGGTTACAAACGGGGTGAACGTATCCCCGAGCAGGGCAATTGGGACGGTAACCCGGCCTGCAATCTGTGGATCAACGGCAAACGCATCGATCCTCCAGTTTGGCAAAGCAAGCACCAGGGGATGGAGCACGCCCTGACCAATGAAATCTACAGTGCCCGCCCACCATCCAAAATCACCTTGAAAAAAGGGTGGAACCCCGTGCTGGTGAAAGCCGCCAATTCTTATAAATGGTGTTTTGCTTTCCTACCAATTCACGTCCATCCAAATGGCGATATCCGTGAAGTGGAAGGGCTCATTTTCTCTCCCACGAAACAGAAAAAGCAGCGGTAGGAATCATCGCAATCAGCACCCTTCCCCATCACGAATGACAATGAAAAAATTAACCACTATTGCTGGAATTACTGCCGTTACCAGCCTGCTTCCCCTCCCGCTGCTTGCTGACTCTTCAGACGAAAAATCTTCACCCACCCAACAACCTAACATCATTCTTGTTATGAGTGATGACCAAGGCTGGGGTGACGTTGCCTACAATGGCAACAAAACCGTAAAAACGCCCCACCTCGACACCATGGCTCGTGAAGGCGTTAGGTTGGATCGTTTCTACGCAGCGGCCCCGGTCTGCTCACCCACTCGAGGGTCCTGCCTGACCGGAAGGCACCCCTACCGCTACAACATCCAGTGGGCTGGAGAAAAAGGTCTCCCGGCAGAAGAAATCACCTTGGCCGAAACACTGCGCGAGGCGGGGTACGCCACCGGACACTTTGGCAAATGGCATATCGGCCAATTGAGCAAAACAGTCAAACAAACTTATTTTCCGGGAGACAAGGCGGATCCTGAGCACTACTCGCCACCATGGGAAAATGGTTACGACGTTACATTCGCCACAGCGGCTTCCGTCCCAACATACAACCCATACTTCCATGACAGCCCTGAGCTAGGCCAACCCGGCTACAAATTCATCATGGATAAACCGGTCGCACACGGTTCGACCATCGGCGTTCGCGTCAGGGAAAACTATTGGACAGGCCCCGGTCAATTTGTCGACGAAAACCTCGCAGGTGAAGATTCCGAGATCCTGATGAGCCGGGCTCTTCAATTCATCCAAAACAACGCCAAAGAACAAAAGCCATTTTTCACAAGTATCTGGTTCCATTCCCCCCACACACCCATTGTGGCAGGCGACAAGATGCGGGCGTTGTATCCCGATGAAAGTATCGAACGCCAACATTGGTTCGGCTGTCTATCAGCGATTGATGTGGAAATAGGACGACTTCGCAAATTGCTCAAAAAACTCGGTATTGCAGACAATACCATCGTCTGGTTCTGCAGTGACAACGGTCCTTCCTACATCCACAACCATAACTCATCCAGACCGTTCCGCGGAAAAAAGGCAACCCTCTGGGAAGGTGGAATCCGCGTCCCTGGGATCGTGGAGTGGCCTGCTCGAATCAAAGGGCAACGAGTAATTGATGTCCCTATGAGCACCAGTGATTTCTACCCTACCTTGCTTTCAGCAGCCGGCGTCCCCACCCCCGAAAAACAACCTGTCATCGACGGTGAAAATGTCCTGCCCATTCTCACAGGCCAACAACCAAAGCGTTCAACGCCTATCGCATTTCAAGCTCCGGTGATGAATGACAAAAACGTGCATGCTAAAAAGGGATCGCTGCAATTATGTCTACAAGGAGATCAATACAAACTAATCAGCTTCGATGGCGGAGCATCATGGCAACTCTACGATCTACTCAACGACAAAGAGGAACAAAACGACATCGCACAAAAACACCCCGAACTCGTCCAAAAAATGGCGGAAACACTCAAACAATGGACCGCTTCCTGCTCACATTCAGCCCAAGGTAAAGATTACTAGCCAACCATTCGGGACAACACCATCCGAACTGGTAGAGCGAAAATACCACTTCGAAAATGACAGCCTCGACATCCTGCGCGGGTATGAACGTTACCAAGCATAAAACCACCCATTTGATTTAATCCCATGAAACTGAAAAGCACACTGACCTCCGTCCTTCTCCTCTCCTTCTTGCTGGGCTCCGCAAACGCAGCCAAACAAGAAATACTGCACAAAACATCCTTCGAAAAACTCAAGCGCGGCAATCTCAGCACGCAGAGAGATGGCAAAACGCAATGGAAGTCACTTGGCAAAAGCGAAGTCACCTCGAAATTTGCCAAGACCGGCAAACAAAGCCTGCACATTTTTGGAGGAACAAACAACACCGTCGAACTGACCCTCGACAACGAGCTCCAACAAATCAGAGGACTCAGTTTCAAGGCCGAGCGCTGGACCAGTAAGAGCCCGTTCGAGTTCCGTATCCTCGCTCAGGTGAATGGCAATTGGAAAGAGGTATCCAAACTCGATGACCTCATCATGGTGGGCCGTGGTTTCACCTCCGATATCGTCGTCAAGCTCCCGCATGAAATCATCGGAGGGCTTCGCTTGGTCTGCACCGCCCCGGACAATGCCGGAGTCCTCATCGATGACCTCAAGCTCCTCAAGGGAGAACCCGAAAATGTCTCCAAAGCGCCGGAAGTCTGTAAGGACCCCATTCATAAACTGCTGGAGAAAAAAGATATCTTTATTTCCGGAACGGAAAACACCCACACCTTCCGTATCCCCGCGCTGATCACGGCAGCCAACGGCGATCTCATTGCCTGTGTCGACGCCCGACGCAAAGGTGCAGGCGATCTGATCTGGGTGAAGGACATCGATATTGTCGTCAAACGAAGCTCGGATAATGGTAAAACCTGGGGTCCCATGGAAACCGTCATTGACTACGGCGACGAAAGCGTTGGCAAACCCGCATCCGACCCCTCATTCATTTTGGATAAAACAACCGGCGAGATCTTCTGTTTCTACAATTTCATGGATCAAATCAATAGTCCAAAGGAGTTTCGCCTCCACGTCCAGAGCTCCAAGGACCACGGCAAAACCTGGAGCAAACCACGCGACATCACCGACGACATTGCCAAACCGGAATGGAAAATGGATTTTAAATTCATCACCTCCGGTCGTGGCATCCAGCGCAACAACGGTGATCTGATGCACACTCTGGTCAATCTCAAGCGCGGCCTGCACCTTTTCGGCAGCAAGGACCACGGCAAGACCTGGGGCTTTATCGACACCCCGATCAAACCGGCCAATGAGTCCAAAGTCATCGAATTGGTTGATGAAAGCCTGATGATCAACTCCAGACTCAACGGTAAGGGGTTCCGAGGAGTGCACCGCTCCAGTGACAACGGCAAAACCTGGGATTTTGAAATCGACCGCGGCCAGGTCGACCCCGGATGCAACGGTAGTATCCTGCGATATACCTCAATCAAAGACGGCTATAAGAAAAACCGACTGCTGCTTTGCCACGCCAACTCCAACCGTGGACGTAAAAACCTGACCGTCAAAATCAGCTACGACGAAGGAAAAACCTGGAGCAAGGGCAAGGTGATTGATGCAGGGCCATCCGCATACTCAAGCCTGAGCATCTGCAAAGACGGCAGCATCTCCGTGCTCTACGAACCCGGATACAAGGCCATCCGCTTTGCACGTTTTACTCTGGAAGACCTCACTGACGGCCAAGACAAACTCAGTAAGCCATACAGAGTCAAATGATGCCCAACTAAAATCGGAGATTGATACCGAGCTGAAGGTAAGGGCTGAGCTCAATATCCTCTTCAAAGAGCGATTTGTTCGAAAGGTCCTCAACTTCAAACCCCTGCCCGACAGATACCCCGGCTCCAGCAAAGCCCCACAGGGCTTTGTAAAGCTGGCCCTCTACCCGCACCCCAAACTGCATGCCTCCGAGTTTGACATAACGGTCGGGGGCCACTCCATTGCCTTCCACATACCAAGTTGGCCAGGTGTAACGCCCATACAACCCAACCAACCATTGGTCGTTGATGCTGTAATTCACGCCACCAATCGGCGGCAACAAATACGCCTGCCACCGCGGTGCCGGACGCCAAATAAAACCAACACCCGGAACCGCAAAATCGTTTCCATACCCAAACTGGGCATACACTCCCGCAAACACCTCCAGATTTTCATTCCACGCATACCCAAGCGCCAAGGCGGCCCCGAGCATCATACCATCGCTGCCACCATCCCCTGTCATACCGGGCATGATCATCCCTCCCCACACCCAATCGCTGGAAACATCATGCACAAATACAATCGGAACATAAATCCCCTCAAGCGTTTCCTGACTCAGTAACCCGAAGTCCCCACGAAAATCGGACCGACTCGAGCCGTAATACAACCAGGCAAAGAGATGATACTCATCTTGATTCAATGCCAAAAACGGAAGAAAGGCTCGAGTTTCCTCAGATGAAACTTCCCCAGGCAACGAATCAAAATCCGCACTGGCTCGGTAGGTGTAGGAAGCTGATCCCACCACGTAACCGAGAGGCCAATCGCTCTCCTTTTTCGAAGCAAACTGAATATCCGGAGCCCCAAACAACGACTGTTGTTTCGCCGTAGCTGCTGGGACAATTCCAAGGTCGTCCATCACGGATCCACCTGCCATACAAGCAAGGGAACTGTAAAGCATCCAACTGACCAACAAGCATGCGACTTTCACGGCCCCGTCATCACATAGGCCATGTCCCATGGCAATGACAATCAAGGCTTTTAAATGCATCCTTGGATCATTTTTCTGTCTTTTGCCTTTAGCCAACACCGCACTGTGATTAGCTTCAGGCATGACCAGTCCATCCGACCAGATACGTGCAGGCATCCGCGATGTTCCCGACTTTCCAAAGCCAGGGATCGTATTCAAAGATATCGCCCCGATTCTCTCGGACCCCGAACTGCTGAAAAAATCGATTAACCTTCTGACGGCCACCGCAGGAGATGTCAACATCGACAAAGTGGTAGGTATTGACGCCCGGGGATTCATCTTTGCGGCACCTGTCGCTCTGGCTCTGAATGCTGGCTTTGTCCCGATTCGAAAACAAGGCAAGCTCCCATGGCAAACCCACAGCATGGCTTACTCACTGGAGTATGGCGAAAATGTTGTTGAAATCCACAAAGACGCGATCCTCCCGGGAGAAAATGTTCTGCTCGTCGATGACCTTCTGGCTACCGGCGGCACCGCAGCGGCTGCCATCAAACTCATCGATCAATTGGAAGCCAACCTGATTGCGGCCTCCTTCTTAATCGAACTCAACTTCCTCAACGGCCGTGACCTCCTCGGAGATACCCGGGTGGAAGCCGTAGTCGATTTCTGAATCGTCCCGGGCTCTCACCAGAGGCGATCGACCCAAAGCAAAAAAACACCCCAAAAAGCAAGGGTTCGGACTTCGCTACCACTTGTGACAAGCAAAATACGTGTTACCTTTCACAGGGTGGCGTGGGATGCTCATACAGGCTCCATGCATTGGGGGCATGTGACCAGCATGTGACCACATCCTAAAACCGTTGGTTCTTCGGCGGAAGGTCCGTTGAGTATCGACGGCTGCCACCCTCTAATCTCCAATAGAAAGGAGCAAGCGATGAGCTATCGACTAGGAACATGGGACCCCTCCCATGATCTTGGAGGGCTACAAAAACGCCTATCGAACATATTCGGAGGCGACAGCGAAAAGAGGCTATCTCTCAAAGATGATACCGACTGGGCGCCGGCTGTTGATGTCGCCGAAGACGATGCGGCCTTTTTTCTCTTTTTTCTCTTTTTTCTCTTCAATCTCGGCTCACAGCTGGTAGCTATCGGCCACAATGCCGAGGAGCTTTTCGTGCACCCCCGGCAAAGCAGCCACCATCAGACGGTCGTTCCACAGATCATAGGGAGATCCAGACTGATTACTCACGATGACACCATTCTCCCTCATCAAAACCATAGCCGCCGCGCAGTCATATGGTTGTAAATCCGTCTCCCAGAACCCCTGAATCCAACCCATACTCAGAGTGGCAAGGTCCAGGGCGGCACTACCTGAGCGACGGATCCCCCTACCTGTAGTCAACACCTTGGCCGCAGCGTCAAAGAAACAAGAACTGACATCCGGGGAGCGATAGGGAAAGCCCGTCATAAACAAAGCTTCCTCAGCAGGAAAAACATCAACAAAGCGAGTGGAGGCTTCTCCATTCCAATAAGCACCCTGCCCTGCCATGGCCGAAAACACCTCGTCGGTGCTTGGCTTATACACCAGTCCCAGCACCGGTTCGTTTTCACGAATCAAGGCGACTGAAATAGAAAAGTGGTCCAAACCACTCAGGTAATTGGTGGTCCCATCCAGCGGGTCCACCACCCAGAAACATTCCCGGGACCCGGACCTCCCGGTTTCTTCACCAAAAAAACCAGCCTCGGGCACAATCCTTCCCAGCCCCTGAAACAACATGGATTCGGATTCTTCATCAACAAAAGAAACAGTCTCCCGAACCGCCTTCATTCGTCCCATCGTCCCCCCCGATTCCGGCCCTCCGGTGTCAGGCATCGAACGAAAGTGCTTCATCTGGAACACCCCAACTTCACGAACCAATTGCAGGCACGCCTCCATCGTTGACTGATCAACCATCCTCATCATTTCGAAAACCTAGGCAGGAACCCCAAGGCTGGCAAGCCCTTCGAAACAATCCACTGCCCAGGACAAATACAATAGGGGCTAACAGACCAGGAAGCTAACAGAATTCACATGATTGGAGAGGATTTACAGGATTTTTTTAGAAGGTAGCAATAGGTTTGAGGCACACCTTGATCTTTAAAAAATAAAAATCCGGAAAATCCTGTCAGCGCCGCAGGCATCACCGAGATCATCTCCCTAATGTAGGAGCCCTGATCCACGGCCCCATCCAATTTCACTGAAACAAAACACCCCGATTGCTTCAAGCCCCAGCTCAAGCTGAGAAATCAGCTTTGCATGCTTTTTAGCGGCTTGCATTCGTTCGTTTGACCGGACTACGCTTGGGCATGACAATAGGATTTATTGGATGTGGCCGTATGGGAAGTGCTCTCCTTGAAGGAGCCCTCAATGCCAAGATGGTTCAAGCCTCCGAGGTTTGGGGATACGACCCATTCCCTGGGGCGGCAGAAGCTCTTTCTGAGAGGCTTGGCATTCAGGTGGCCCAAGACAACCGGGATCTGGCTGCACAATCTGATCTCATCCTGCTCGCCTGTAAACCATATCAAGTAGTCGAAATCCTACAGGAAATCAAAGACCTGCTGACCGAGGATAAACTGATTCTTTCGATAGCTGCAGGCATCACCATCCCAACCATGCAATCCCAGTGCCCGGATAAAACCAAAATCATCCGGATCATGCCGAACACTCCTTCCTTGATCACCCAGGGAGCAAGTGGCATCGCCGCTGGCGCACATGCCACCGAACAAGACTTGGCACAGGCCTGCAAAATCATGAAATCGGTGGGGCTGGTGGAAGTCGTCGACGAAGATCAACTGGACGCCGTAACTTCTCTCTCCGGAAGTGGTCCGGCATACATTTACACCCTGATCGAATCCCTTGCCGGTCAGGCACAACAAGAAGGCTTATCCGCTGATGCCGCACTACGGCTGGCTACCCAAACCGTCATCGGAGCTGGAAAAATGGTGGAAGCTACCGGTATGTCTCCGGCAGAGCTCAGAAACCAAGTCACCTCCCCCGGAGGAACCACCTTGGCGGGACTTGAAGCTCTCAGCGCCAACGGATTCGAATCAAGTATCAAGGCTGGCGTTCATGCCGCCGCCGAGCGATCCCGGGAAATAGCACGGGAATCGTAAGGGGTGACCAAAGAGCCAAGGCTCATTTTTCCATACCATCTTCGCAAAAGAGATGGAAACCGGCGAAAAAAAGCCACGGTGAAAGGCGTAGTCTGTTTAGCTCGTCCACAAGTGGACAGATTACGCCATCGATTCTATTTGCCAAATCAAGCAAAGGAGCTAGCTTTCACTGCATTCAGCGCCCCCCATAACCAGATCCTCAACAAGCTCTGAGAAACCTCTTGTTTTTAATCCAACCATAAACAACTCAACCACCTTTCAATCCTATGACAGAACTTAGTACCATCGCCTTCCTTGGCACGCTCGGAACCCAGGAAATGGTGATCATTTTCCTGATTGTCCTCCTTCTTTTCGGAGCAAAAAAACTCCCTCAACTTGCCCGAGGAGTCGGCAAAAGCATGGGCGAATTCAAAAAAGCCAAAGAGGAGTTCGAACACGAAATTTCCCGGGCCGAGGAAGAAGCGACCAAGCCAAGCAAAGAAAGCAGCCCTCGCAAGGAGGAGGCCAGCTAAGCACCTTCCCCCCGATGCTCCGACATCCATTCCAATACAAATCCATTGCCTCGATTCTTTTCGGGGCATTTTTTTGCCTCTGCACTTCCGCCTGCAGCGAGGAGCCAAGCACCCCGGAGTGGAGTGAGTCTCAATCCAAAAATGAGAGCCGCGAAACTCAACGTGAACAAACAACGCCCCGCCATCAGGGAACAAACCCGAGAACAAACAAGCAAGCGGACGCTTCACCCCAGGTTCGGTTTATCTCATACAACCTGAAAAACTACCTCAGCATGCCACGCTACGTAAGTGGCAAACAAATCACCACGCAGAAGCCAGCATCGGAAATTCAAGCGCTGATATCCATTCTTGCCGACCAGCAACCGGATATCCTCGGCATCTGCGAAATCGGCACGGATGACGATCTGACAGACTTCCAAACGAAACTTCGCCGCGCTGGAGTGGATCTCCCCCACAGCCGACGCGGCTACGGAGCTGACCGCAGACGATCGCTGGCCATTCTCTCCCGCTTTCCCATCGTGGCATGGAAGTTGCCGGAAAAGACCAACTACAAACTGAACGGCCGCACCTTTTCAATCAGCCGGGGAATCCTCGACACCACCATCCAATTGCCAGGGAAACAATTCCGCATGGTCGGAGTACACCTGAAGTCCAAACGCCCGGTGGAAGATGCCGACCAGGAATCGATGCGACGCAACGAAAGCATGCTGCTCAGACAGCATTTGGAAAATATCATCAAACAATCGCCAAAAACGAATTTGATCGTCTACGGAGATTTTAACGACACCAAGGCAAGCCGATCCATCTACAGCATTCGAGGCAGACCCAACAGCCCCGACCACATGCAACTCCTCGATCTCGCCGACGCCAACGGCCACCGCTGGACCCATTACTGGAAACGGGAAGACGTCTACTCACGCTTCGATTACATCATGGCCAACGAAGCAGCAATGATGTGGATCGACAGAAAACAATCATGTATCCTCTCACCTCGAAACTGGCTTGAGGCAAGCGACCACCGCCCGATCTCCGTCATCATTCGCTGATCCCACCCGTATCAGGGGGTAAAGCGGGTGCCCGACGCTCCACCGTTAACGATGGTTTCCAACTTCTGAGGTTTGCGTCCGCTGGCAATAACCGTTTCAATCCCGGCATCCAAAGCAACTCCCACCGCTTTCAACTTCGATGCCATCCCTCCAATGGAAAACTTTCCATGATCATCCCGAACGTGGTCCGCAACCGAATGGATATCCTCCACCCGCTCGACCACAGAGCCATCAGGCCGCTGTAGGCCATCCACAGTACTGAGCATCACCAACAAACGGGCACCCAGCAACTTGGAAACCTTGGCTGAAAGCATGTCATTGTCACCAAATCGAAGTTCGCGCACTGCCACTGTATCGTTTTCATTGATGATCGGGATAATGTTCCCGGCTCCAATCAATCGATGCAACGTGTTCATCACATGATCGCGCCGTTTATCACTTTCCAAATCCGCAGCCGTCAGGAGGATCTGGGCCACATTCAAACGAAACTTCTGAAACAGGTTTTCATAGGCATGCATCAAGCGGCTCTGACCGACAGCGGCACAGGCCTGACGGGAAGCGGTATCATCAGGATAGCCATCGAGCGCCAAAGCTGAGACGCCAGCGCCAACCGCTCCACTCGATACCATCACGCATGGCACGCCCCTCAACATAAGTTCGGAAACGGAAGTCACCAATCGAACCAAAGATGCTTCGTCAAGGGTTCCATCCTCCTCCCGGGTCAAGACCCCGGTTCCTATCTTAATCACTACAATTTCCTCGGACATTGGCATGGTTTTCTATCTCAAATTACTAAAAGGTCATGATTATTGGCTGGCAGCCGCCACTCGCAGTGCCTGACAAACAGCCGGGAATACTTGCTTTTTACGACTCACCACACCAGGTGCCTGAAACACCCCCTGCCCGTCCCGATCAAAAGGTAAGGCTTGAACGATTTTCTCGTCCCCACTCGCCAAAAGCACACTGTGCAGCTTGTTAATATCGGTCACAATCATCAGGGCGAGGTCATATCCCTTATGAGCCACCAAACTGTCAAGCGTTGTCATCAACTCCTCACGCCGGTCATCAAAAAAGTCCAGACCGGCCTCTTCCACATGGGAAATACTTACCCGGGCACCATTTTCTTCAAAAACCTTACGGTCTTCACCCACAGCATCCGAGCTGGTTCCATGTGCGAGCAACGAACCGGAAGCAAAAAAATCACGGGTGAACTGCCCGGCATCCACTTCGGCAATTCCGCACAACCATTGCAATATCTCCCGATCCAGATCCGTGGTTGTCGGTGAGGTCAGGTTCAAGGTGTCAGAAATCATCCCGGCGATCAAACACTTCGCCACAGGCTTGGGCACCTCGATGCCCGCATAGCGGTACTCCCTTGCCACCAAGGTGGAGGTTGATCCGACAGGTTCGTTCAAGTAGCGAATCGGCTCGCGGGAAATGATGTCGCCCGCCAAGCGGTGGTGGTCAATCACTTCCAGCACTTCGGCATCCTCCACCCCCTCGACAGCCTGTGAATACTCATTGTGATCCACCATCACCATGCGAATCCTCGGTGGATCAATCAAATCGGACTTGGAAATCACCCCTATCAGGCTGTTATCACCTGGATTGACTACTGGAAAAAGGTCCTGTTTGTGGTTGGCGATGCGCTTGCGCATCCCCCGGACCGACTCATCAGCCAGCACCCGGTAAACATCCTTATTCAAAGCATGGCTGACCATGCGGGAGCAACGGATTAACTTCGCCGCCGATGCCGTATCCAAGTTACAAGACAAAATACCCACCCCATTCTCGCGGGCAGCCTGAATGAGATGCTCGGGAGGCTCAAATCCGGAAGTCACCACCAGCATGCGAACTCCGTATTCAATCGAAATCCGCTGCACATTCGGCCTGTCTCCGCACATCACCACATAAGAGCCGACGTCTCCCTTCTCCTTTGCCATCTCCAACCTGCGTTGGACCGTTTCAGGGCTGGAGGCTCCAACCAGCATCACAATCTCCCGCTCCTCACTCTCCAACTCAGCTCCTACGGATTTTGCTTCGAGCGTGGTTTGAATTTTTTCCGGAGACACCTGCATTCTACGCACAGATTCAGCACCGAGTTCGGAGGGCATCAATAATTGCAACAAATCGAGATACTTAAGCAAGCCCCGCAGCTCTCCTTGGTCGTTAACCACAGGAATACTGCGCACCCCTGTCGACAGCATCAAACGATAGGTCGCTAAAAAGGTCTCGTTTTCATTCACCTGAACCACCTCCTTGCGACAAATCATTTCAGCCGTCGCATTAACATCGTCGATCAACAAAGGCTTTTCCATCCCTGCCTGTTCAAGCACCCAGGCCGTCCGCGCGGGAACGGGTCCGCAGCGTGCAGCCACAGCCTTGCTTTCCCCCTTGCGACGCAATAGGTCAGCGTAGCCAATCGCCGCGCAAATGGCATCCGTGTCGGGGTTGCGGTGCCCCACCACATACAGGGGCATTTCAATAGTAGGATTTTTGATCATATGAATGTGCGCAGAGAGTTTCCGAAGATCCGCTCAATTGCAATCATCGAGTGCGTCAAAACGCGTTCCGAATGACCACAATTTCCGGAACTTCACCATCCGTGAGAATGACTTCGACAACGTCAAAGCGCCAGAGTAACTGACGAGTCCCCAGCAAATGCAACCAGGCATTGGCACCGCGTTCGATCAAGTCCTGCTTGGCCAGATCGACAGCCTCCAAGGGACGCCCATACCCCCGGTGCGTGCGAGTCTTCACCTCGACAAATCCGAGCGTATCGCCGTCACGCGTGACAATATCGATCTCGCCTCCCTTTGGCCCACGATAATTGCGGTACAAAACCTTACGCCCCTCGGATCGCATCCGGGAACAGGCAATCCTCTCACCCAGGTCCCCAATCGCGATACGGCTCAACTTTTCCCCAGTGGCATCATACAATGACACCGGGGCATTCAATAAACGGCTCCAACGTCCGTAGAACCATGATCCAGCCGATTTCATCGAAACTCAGAAACATCAAACCGACTAGTCGTCTTCGTATTTCTTGTGCCCTTCTTTTTTAACCGATTTGATCTTGCTCATCGCAGCATCCACCTTGGCCTGATCTTCGTCCAAATAGGCAAGTTCGAGCTCACACAAGGCGGCGTAACACACCCCCATCAAACGCTTGTAATCAGCCAAGGCCTTCGCCTTCTCCTTGCCCTCCGGCATCTCTTTCAGCATCGCAGGTTCATAAGCCATGCCTTTGCGGCACCCGTCAGCGGCAACACGGGCAGCCTTGGCGCCCCCAGCCCAATCAGCCTTATCAATCGTTCGCAACGATTTCAGGGCCTTGGCACTCTGTTCCATGGCTTCACCCAAGGGAGTGTGATCTTCCTCATCCGCAACAACAGGTGCTACCAAACATAAAGAAGCAGCGCCAAGGGACAAAAACATACGATTGATACAATGTGTGAATGTCATCATACCCCTATCCAAGCAGGGACAATGGATCTGTCAATCTTCTATCAGACCAGGATCTTGATCTCTGCAGAAAAATAGATCCGTCCGCCCCACTGGAAATCAGCCCCTCTCGACCCCAAAAAATCCATGATGATGCATACAAAAATAGTATTGACTCTATCTGTTATGTGGAGATACTGGGGTTGCTTTCAAAGTTGGGCATTGCTTCAGCCACCCCCTAAACGACTGAGGCTTCTCGTTCATTATGAATGAAAGACCGACTCCAAAGCACTCACCCATCCTCCCTCCCGAAACCCAAAACCTTTCCTGCCACTGACATCTAGTAAAAAGACCAGAAATCCATAAACAATGCTACAAGCATTTCAATTCGTATCGATCAGCCTGAGCCTCTGTGCAATCTTTTGCACACCCGAGTCTCAGGCGCAATATGTACAGATTGACCAGGAGTTTGGCTTAAACCAGCATACAGAACACCAACACCTCGCATTTCTCGCAGCCCGTCGAGACTCGATCCCAGGCCTATTGAGCCCATTCAACGCACCGCCCAAAGCTAAAGTCCTCGTAGAAGAACCCGAACCGTGGCTCACAACCCCACATCCATGGAGGCGGGGTATCACAGCAACCGTTTTTTGGGTTGGAGAGCGAGCCAGCGAACGCAACCCTACACCCAACGACTCCAGTGCTTGGGACCCCAACTGGCAGGCCAACTTCGGAGGGGAAGACCACCCGGCAAAGCGGAATGGCTACCTTCCAGCTGGGTTCACACCCAAGTTAAACCCCTTTTATATCGCCCTTCCGTATAACGATCTCGCCCCTGATGGCGTTCATTACCCAGAAGCATCCGAGGTCATCCCATGGTTCTGGAAAACCTACCGTGGTGAATGGACCTCCGTTTGCAAAGGCCGCTGGATTGCCGTCCACTACCGAGGGAAAGTTTGCTATGCCCAATGGGAGGACTGCGGCCCATTCAACTCAGACGATTGGCAATACGTGTTCAGAGGGCAACAACCGAAACCCACCCCCAATGGCAACGCGGGAATCGAGGTCAGCCCGGCAATCCGCGACTATCTCGGCATCCGTAGCGGCTTCCGAGTATCTTGGAAATTCATCGAAGACCACGAGGTCCCCAACGGCCCTTGGACACAAAGACACTAAACTCTATACAGCCCACACAACGTATTCTCCAAAAGATCACTCCATTTTTCCAATTTCATTCCATATAAACACTCCAATTCACACAAACAATCCAATACCAACAAACAAATAATACCATGAAAACCAAGACAAGCATCAACACACTCGCCCTTCTGGCCATGAGTGTGGCAACCAGTCAGGCAGACCTGACATTCACAGCGCCCGGCGGAGATTCCGCAACCGGAAGCAGCACATCAGGCACCCTGGCCATCAATGCCGGAGAACACAATAAATACCAGATCACAGGCTACACACTCGATGCCGGTCAAACAAATAAAGGTCTGACCGTCTCAGCCTCGGCCAACGGCACCAGTATCTTCAGCAACGCAAGCCTCGTTAAAAAAGGTGGTGTAACCACCGTAACCTTGGCTAACCCCATCACCATCGAAAACTCAATTACGACCATAACGCTTAGTTATAATGGCGAAGAAGCTCCCAAATCCGGCGTCGTTGTCGAAATTCTTGCCACCATCACCGATGCATCAGTCGAACCAACCGGAACTTTAGAAGCCCCGCTGCTTGCTGCAGATGACGGCCAGGAACTCCCATTTCTCAATTGGACTATCTCCAAACTCATGGATGCCAACGCTGAAACAGCCAACCCAGCCACGGGTTCATCCGGAGAAGACCAGAGTGAATCAGAAGATGCTGACAACATTGGTAAAGCAAAAAGCAACAATGGTCACGGTAACAACCTCGATGGCATCGATGTCTCCAACCCTGGCAAAAGCGCCGAAAAATGGGCCTCACAAGGAAAACTCGACACCGATTACAATGGGGATGGCGAATATGAGGACGACGAAGGAAAAGGCGGCGGATCAGCCATGAGCCAAACTCCTGTCAAGAACACCACATCTTCCTAAGATTCCATTGCTTTGTCCTCTTCTATGAAGAATATCTATCCAGCACGATTTGGCATCACCGCCCTTCTGGCAGTCATCACTTTGACCTCTTGCCATTGGGTAAGCGCTCAAACCCAACCGTCAAGCGGCAAACCCAAAGTCGATATCAAACGCCCATCCGTCTACGATGGGTGCAAGATCGTCAATAACAACAAAGAACACGCCATCCTTCCGATCGGAAGCATCGTATTCTTGCCAGATCGCGTCAAATCCAGAGTTTCGGATAAACCCGAAGGCCGATTTAAACTCTGGCCGGATTTCCTCAAGCGCAACAGAGACTGGATTTGGACTTTCGAAGTTACTCTCGATCAAGCCAAAGGCATTGCACCAATCCCACAGGCCAAGCTCGATGAGTTTACCAAACTCAACCGCATGGTCGTAGCCACCAACAATGGCAACCCGGTTGCAATCCTCTCCAAAAAGCAAAAAAGCAAGGAAGGCAAAGCCGAAAACAAATAAATACATCAACAAACCCCAACATCACAAAACCATGAAAACATTCCAAAGTCATCACAGCGCCGCCATTGCCTGCGCCGCCATGCTCGCCAGTATGAGCCTGGTATCAGCCAGCAATGACAGCTTCATCAAACAATGGCAATTATCAGATGACGGCAGCCGCGTCTGCGTCAGCACCATCTATTTTGCAGGTCCAAATGACGGCAGCAGCTCCAGTGGCACAAAAACTTCCGAGCAAACCGTTGGCTCAGCGGGTTCGTATTACGAACTCTGGACCGATGGTATCGGCTCGGATAACAGCACCAACTACCTGCTCGACACGGCCTATGTCGCACCCTATGCCCCGGAATCGACTATCACCTTCAGCTCGGGCGACCCCTATGCCACAGCGCGAACCCGTGCCGACGAATCCTTCTGGGTCCATGTTGGAGTCAAAGACCTCATGGCACCAGACACCGGAGCCCCTGATTCCGCACTGAATGTCTACTTCCAACACACCGCCCTCGCCTATGACTCATCTACCAATGGGGCTGCAGCTGGCGCCGAAGAAGCATTCATTCAAGATGCCTACATCAATGATAACGGGACCATTCACTTGGAAGGAGCCTCTCAGCTCGCCAACGAGGGAGTGACTGCAGATGACCCCGACGGCATCGCTTACAAGCAACGTGGAGAGGACATCTTCCGTTCATATGCCTTTGTCCGTGATGGAACCGCTTCCAGCGGCCTCCAGATCGCCGAAGGTAAAATCCAGATTTGGCCCATTGCCGAGGCGAGCATCTACCTCAAGGATTATGAGCCAGATGCCACACTCACCCGCTCGCTTCCCGACATCGAAGTCTCAGTGACGGACGCATATCCCTACAGCACCACCTATGTTTTGATCTACAAAGGGCAAAAGGATTCAAGCGGCCGTGACAGTGCTCAGGTCATTGAGGCCTACCGCCGCAGCTTCCCAAGCACCACAACGGTACCTCAGAACCTCAGCATCACTATTCCAGCAACGAACTGGACAGCCTATGTTCCTGATGATGGAACCTACACCCTTGAGGTAGTCACCCATACGCCGTTCGAAGGCCTCGCTTACCCAAGCACGTCAACGGACACCGATGGAAACAATATCCTGGATACCGACCACCTCCCTACATCCGGAGGACTCCGTCTCGTCCACAATACCTTCACCGTTGACCGGACCGTTCAGGTCAAAGGCAACGTTATTTCTTCGGAATAACGTTTTGATTACGGTAGAGTATGGAAAAGCGGGCCGATTGACGTTGGCTGGCCGTATCCTCCACCTCCGTAAACGCAATCAATAACAGGAGCCCGGAAACGGGCTCCACATGATACGACACCGACTTGCGCAATAGCTGTCCCTCCTTTTTTTGCTGCTTATTGTTCGGCGTAAACTCACCATGCTTCAAGGTTAAGGCTTTTTTCACCTTCTCAAAATCAGCCTTGACCGAAGCAGGTTTCATTCCTGGCGCACCATAGTGCACAGAAACTTCATACAGCTTACCCCAATGGTAATGAGCTTCCAGAGCATATGCCTGATGACCGGGAAGAGGGCCCCGGATCGAAGAAACACGGATTTCCCTGATTTCAGGATGATTCCCGGGCATCTTGATGTTCACATCCAAGCTCTTCGCTTGCGCCCAGTCCAGCACCTTATCCGGGGTGCCTCCCCATTCTAATCCAAAAGGAGGAGAAAGAATCGCCTGAGCCCGCACCCCACCCCCATGGATGAGAACAAGAGTGAAAACAATCGATACAATTCTCATAAAACGTGTTAACCTAATGCACATACGCAGCGAGAAGTAACGAAATACCCGACAAATGACAAGCAAGTTGCTCTACCCAACAGGCTGAAACCATCAATTGAAGACCAAACATGCGCATCCTGAAAAAACAACACCGAGTCCAACACCATGCCGCCGGCAGCATGTTACTCGAAATGACCGTAGCATTGGGGCTACTGACGGCCATCAGTTTTTTTCTATTCAAAGGAAGCCTGGACGTCATGAAACCCCGTCAATGGGTGATCAGACAAAACATCACCGACGCCTACCTCAGCTACGAGGAGGCCTACGCCAAGCGGGTCAGCTTTGAAGAATTGACAGCCTCGGAATCGAACTGGCCTGTGTATCCCGACACCAGCAGCAGTACGGTCGAGGTAGGCAAGGCCCCCGGGGGGGATGCCATTAACGGGACGCTCATCCGCACGCGCGTTGCAGGAGAAAACAATATTCCCGACTCAAGTGATAGCGATTACGCCACCAAACTAGCACTCAACCCAGCAAAAATGGAAACTTGGAAACTGAAAAGCCATCTTAGCTACACCTTAAACGGTAAAACATACGTAAAATCAAGAACCGTGGTCCGCACCCGATGAAGACGCACTCATATCAACACACGGTGAAGCCTGGATTCACGCTCATCGAATTAACCATCGCCATGATCGTCGGCTTGATGATCATCATGGTCACTTTGTCGCTGTTCACACAACAAACCCGAGCCTTTGATATTCTTAAAAAGCAAAATTTTATGATCCGCGAGGCTCCTCAAATCAACAACTTACTCAACAGTATTGTTTCACGAGCCGACGCCATTCAAATGTATCCCACAACAGCCGATGCGATTTCAGGAACCAATGCGGCAACAACCAATGCCACTGTGCTTGCACTCAAATTTCAGGGCGTCAGCGTGGAGTCTGGAACCACAGCGATATCCGAAAGTTATGGCGTCGTTGCCTACGACACCGCCACACAGGTACTGAATTACTATGGCAATTTAACGACCTTGGCAGATCTCGATCCCTCCACCCCCTCCTGGGCTGTCTCCACGCAGCTCAAAAATGCAACCTTCTCCGTTGAGAACGGGGTCCTAAGAATTCAACTCACAGGCCCCCATGACGGAGTTATCACCTATTCAACCACTCCGCTGCAATGATCACCAACGCGAACTGCCACCATCAAAAAAACGCACCGGGATTTGCGTCCGTTCTTTCCGTTCTAGCTCTAGGAATGGGCCTACTTACGGTGCTCATCATGATCTACAAGGATACCTTGCAAACCCAAAGCGATCAAAAAAACCTCCTATTAAGAAACGACTACGAACAGCGTGAAAGTGCCTTTTTAAGTGCTCTGACCAATATCATCCCCAACAAAGCCATGCGCGGTATGATGGAAGGTGCTGACGCGGAATCTGACCTTGAGTGGGAAAGCATTTTTAATGAAGCCCTCACCCAGGCCAACGCCCATCAGGCAGTCAACTCGGCAGAAGCCACTGCTCTCGGCTTGAGCAGCATGCGCTCGGCGAACACCGCCAACACCACTCTGGATCCAAGTTCGATCATCCACTCGATTTTTGAAGATGGAGGCCTGATTAGCTCGGGGACCAACTCCGTTGGAACTTCGACCTACAACTACCCTCCACTGCTAGGATGCGATTCCAGTTTAAAAGCGGATGACGAGTCGGCCCCCATTATTTCACATTTAAAATCTGACGGGACCGGCAACGCTTACAGCAAAATTCCAGCACCAGCATTGCAGTTCAATTACCAAAACAACAGCACGTTCATTGCCAAACACAATTGGTGGACGTTCAAAGTTTCATTTGCAGAGCAAGACGCCAGCAAAACCAATCTATCACGAACAAGCAAACAATATCTCATCTCCCTATATGAAGTTCCAGCCCAGTTGGCGATCAATAGTGCCGCCTACACCAATTTCGGTGCCCATGCAGATGGCACGGAGTGGTCTAACATAACAACATCCGGCGGAGTTTTCGCGTCCAGTGTAAAAACAAAAGGAGGATTTTCACCGGATGCCATCGCCAGCCGAAAAGGTATCGAAGTCGCCGATAATTCGAACCCATTTGCTGTCGATAACGCAGATCACAATAAAAAGCTCTACGGAGGCGCGTCCTCCGTCTACTCCTCCGCATCAGAAGGCGGCCGGGTAGCATTTATCCCCATTAACCGCGGCTACGATTTCTACGCCAGAAGCCTGGATGTCGAAAAAACACCAGACACCAATATGCAATCGTCTTCTGCCATTTCCTCCCAATCAACCGCATGGGAGTTCTATAGCGCGGGTGCCAACCAATGTGTCATGACCTTTACAGGTGAAACGCTATACTACCTCGAAGATGGCAAGAGCACACTCTCCGCCGTTGACATGACAGAAACACTCAATGCCTTCACCTATGAGGATTCCGCGGCTGGTGATCAATGCATCAAAGTCAACATGGAAAACCTGATTGCTTTCCTGGGCGACAACCTAGCACTCAACCCCTCACTCTGCGTCAATACCGACCGATACGTGCTCCTCGCCAAAGCTGATGACCTTTCAGACTTCGAAAACGGCTTTTCCCTCGTTGCTAATCAGCGGCTCATTCTGGATGGTGACATCAACATCACCAAACTCGACAGCGCGGACCGCTACCCCCCACTCTCCCTCTACGCCCCCGAAAAACGTTTTGGTAACGGAGATGGCAACGCTACGCTTAAAATTGAAATTGAAGGACAAATGGGATCTCTCGCCGATAATACGGATAAATCAAATGCCGTTAATATTGGAGACCTCATGGTCAACGGTGAGTCCACTGTCAGAGCGGATGACATCAAAGCAACGCTTAGTTCCGTCACCGAAGTAAACCAACTTCCACCTATCAACATGATGAACTGGATGATCGTCATCAGAGAGATTCGACCTTAACTCTCTACCTCACCTAACACACAAATCAAACCGCCCTGTTTTTATAAAAAAAAGCAACAAATGAAGATCGAAACTAACTTATCTTCAACCGCTTAGGGCTTATTGTTTTTTCTGCTATTTCTGCTAGACAAGCAGCGAGATTTACTTGATTAGATGCGTATGCAATCGCAGCCCACTCCAATCTAACACAATAGATTGCTATCCCCCCAAGGTAAAGGCCTCCCCAGAGCCCACCTCCAAAGTCTCCCTCAGAGCTACTCAAAGCTAAACATTTGTGCATTCGACCTGCCACAAACAGGCCTAATATACAATCTATAGCCTATTGTCTGCATCTTCCGGTGCACACTTAGTCAAACAAGAGAAACAACATCCATCAATCTAACACATATAGTTATGAAACACTCATCCATTATATTATTGGCTATTGCCAGCCTCAGCACCGTAGCGTTGGCCAACCAATCTCCCACTGGCCAACTAACCGTAGACAAGTCCATGGTCCGAAAAGGAGGTATACCAACCCTAACATGGAACATCTTCCACCCGATCAAACAAATCGAAGAAGTCGTCGACATTGACGATAATGATGAAATCACAGCAAAAAAGCGCCTACGGGTTCAAGTCTCCGTCATTGGCATCGGCATCACAGACGGACGCAATGAATACAAGTCCACATCGTGGCTTCATTTTTCATCATCCGGGTGGAAACATGTATTTGAAGGCTATGGCAGCCAAGTGAACACATCACAAATCAATATCGACAGAATTCTCGAACCAGGAGAAAAAATCAAATTCGCGGCCCGGTACTACTGGAACAGCTGGCAACCCTATTACTATAGCAACGGAGACAATGTCAAAGCCCTCATCAATGGAGATCAACCACCCAGCAAAGCAGGAGGCTATGATCAATCTTCACTTAACGACTACCTCCGCCCATACGTTAAAGACGGAAAACTCAACCTTGGAGAACTGGATATTATTTATGCAGCAGAATTAACGCATACAGATCAAAGAGCTTCAGGATTTGATATGCAGGATACGATTATCTTACTTAGATTTAGCGAAGTGGAATAAGCCCAGACCTTCACACCGCAATGATCAAGTCATCACTGTATGGATTGTGCTACCTCCTGAGTTTATTCGTCTTGTCCTGTACCTTTGCTGCTGCAGAAACAAACAATCACTCAGCTAACACACCCAAGAAAAGACCTAGTCATGAGGATATCCTTGATAAACAAGCGAAAAGCCCTCGACCAGTTCCAACAACAAATTCCGCACCTGCCCAAAGCGAAAAAATACATACCCCACAGAAAAATAAACCACTTAGCCGCTCCACCATTTTGTCTCACGCGAACAAGTGGACTAAAATCCCCCAAGGCAGTATCATGTATACGCCAGATCACTTGAAAAAAAATATCGTGGCAACACCGACTGGAAAAATCCTCAGTTGGAATGATTTCTACCGGAAAAATGCCGGTTGGATACACCTGCACCCGGTCACGATCAACCAAGCCAGAGGACTCACAGTGATCAAAGCTGATATCATTAAGGCATACCAGTCTATGGGGAAAGTCGTCGTCGCTACCTACCACAAAGCACCGATTTCAGTCATGCCCAAGGCTTTGGAGCCAGAAACCTTAAAACAATAACCAACCATTGAATCCCTAACACAGCATGAAAACATGTATCATAACACTCGTCCTAAGCTCAGCCAGTATCATGGCTGATTCCTACCTGAATGAAATCAGGCAAATCAATACATTCAAAACCGATCAAGGAGAAATCATCCAAACCGAATTATCCCTGAGTCATCTCGATAACGCAGGTAGCAAGGCCGCGGCAGAGGGCGTCATGGGACGCAGTGTCTTTGAATTGATTACAACCAACGGAGAAAGTGGTGAAGAAACCCTTCTGGATACAGTAACGGTCTCAAGTTATCTTGCTGATGCCTCCATCCAAATCCAGGGCCCGCAAGCCGATCCTTACAACCTGATACCGTCGAACACCCCCCGAACTCAAGTGGGTCAAGGGTTCACCTTAAATTATACCATCTCAGACCTTCTTCCATCCGGTGCTGATACACCTGAAGCCGCAAGCAGTCTCTTGTTCGAGCATGCCGTTTATAACTATGCCGAAGGTCAAAGCTCGGTGGCCCAAGGAGCTCTTCCAAATAAAAAAAACCAAAGCCACCTATCACAAAATGGGACTTTCGAGCACTCCCTTTCAACCAGCCTCTCAGCTGCCGACCTCACCCGGGTTCGAGGTGAAGAAACATTCACCGTTTATATGAAGCCGGACAACGAAAATCCGGACTACAAAGAAATCGATAGCGCGAAAGTAATTATTTGGCCCATCTCCAACGGTAGTATGTCCGGATTAATAGCCGGGAAAACCTATTCCAAGATTCCTTCCGTCACCCTTGACTTGGTTGACCTTTACCCAGGAAGTGACACCTACCTCGAAATCACGAGCCCCGCTTTGGACGCTCCTCTGATCTACGGTGGCCGAAAAAACACCAGCGACGTCCCTTTGACTGTCAAATATGAACTCAAAGACTTGGATTTAGTACTAAAAAAAGATGGCGTTTACCGCATTCAACTACTTCACAAAAGCCCGTTCGAGACCTTGGTCTTTGAAGACCTTTCTTTTGAAGTTAGCCGCGTGATCAAAGTCAACGGCAACATCATTTCTTCAGAATAAATCATCTCCGCCTGCTCATTCTTTCGTTTTCACGGCCCTAAAGCTTCATGCTTTAGGGCCGTTTTTTATATTTCTACTCCCCGCAGCCCAGTCAGCCTTGCTATTAAAGTTATAATTTTTGCAATCTCGCCCCTAACAGCCCCAATAAATAAACTTTTACATAACCAGCTCAATATGAACGACTAACGCTATTTTTATCTGGACACTTCGCCCATCATACAGCATAAATATAGCAGTTGAGGGCCACACGGCCATCAGCATCCCCATCAGAAACACCCCCTCATCTTCCTGTTTCTATCACCTCTCCCCCAAGCGCCCTCCCTTCTCCTGATCATTCAGGAACCATCACATTTGTCTTCCCTCCAGGGCATCAATCAACGCGCGCTTCAGGCTGGTTTCCGGACCGTCCCTCCAACGGGATTCCGTGTACACCCAACGAGCTCAACAAAAGGGGTCAAGTAGCCAAACCAACCCGACCTTGAACATAACTAGACATTGATAGACATACACAAAACGAAAACCCATACCATAATGAAGACAACAACCATACTCACCATCGGCACTGCCATACTGATCAGCACAGCCATCAGCCAGGCAGATATTACACTCAAAGCACCTGGAGCGACATCTGCAATAGGAACCAGCACTCCAGGAAGTCTCACATTGGACGCAGGAAACCACAAAAAATATGAAATCACCGGATATGCAGTCGATGCAGGTCAGACCAATCAAGGCCTGAGCGTCTCAGCCTCAGTCAACGGAACCCGGATTTTCAGTGGCATTTCGTTGGTAAAAAAGGGAGGCGTTTCCGTGGTCACCCTCGACACACCCATTGTCATCAAAGATGCCAATGCCATCATCTCTCTGAGCTATGACGGGAGCGAAGATCCCAAATCAGGTGTAAGTGTTGAAATTCTAGCTACCATCACCGATGCCACGGTCGAACCGGTCGGCACCCTGAAGGCTCCACTTGTTGTCAAAAATGACGGTCTTGAACTCCCCCTCCTAAACTGGAGCATTTCCAAATTTCTCGATAATGAAGCGGTGACACCTCCATCGACCGGAGGAGGAAATGAAGACGAGTCCTCATCCGAAGACGCAGCCAATGTCGGCAAAGGGAAAAGCAACAACGGTCACGGAAACAACCTCGACGGCATCGATGTCTCCAACCCCGGAAAAAGTGCTGAAAAATGGGCCTCATACGGAAAATTCGACACCGATTACAATGGGGATGGCGAATATGAAGACGATGAAGGACGTGGTGGCGGATCCGCTATGAGTAACACCCCGGTCAAAAATACGGTCAGCCAGTAAAAGAACTTCTTCCACCGTAATCGCGGGTCACCCAGACAAGCATCACATCAAAAAAGGATTCTGAATCATTCAAACATCATACTCACCATGAAAACATTCCAACGTATTCTGCCCGTTTCCCATATCGGGATCATCGCGGCAGCCATCAACCTAGCCTGCCTCCCCCCCACAACGGCAAACGACAGCTTCATCAAACAGTGGCAATTAACAGAAGATGGCACACGCATCTGCATTAGCACCATCTACTTTGCGGGGCCCGCGGACGGACAATCATCCACAGGAACCAAAACATCCGAACACACAGTGGGATCCGCAGGTTCCTACTATGAGCTCTGGACCGACGGAATTGGATCGGACAGTGGAACGGACTACCTACTCGATACCGCTTATGTCGCCCCTTACGCCCCTGAATCTAAAATCACCTTCAGTACAGGCGACCCCTATGCCTCGGCGCGCACCCGTGCCGATGAACCCTTCTGGATACATGTCGGAGTGAAAGACTTGATGGAGCCAGACACTGGAGCCCCCGACTACGCCCTGAACGTGTATTTCCAACATACAACGATGACATACGATTCATCGACCAACGGAGTTCCAGCCGGCCAGACAGATGAATCCTTTATTCAGGATGCCTATATATCAGAAAATGGGACCATCCACCTTGAAGGAGGGTCCCAACTTCCCAAAGAAGGAGTCTCACAAGAGGCTCCCGAGGGCATCGCCTACAAACAACGCGGCCAAGATATATTCCGAACCTATGCCTTTGCTTCGGATGGAACCGCCAGCGGGCTTCAAATTGCCGAAGGAAAAATCCAGATCTGGCCCATCGCAGAGGCCACCATCTATCTGAAAGATTACGAACCCGATGCCACCCTGACGCGCTCGCTTCCCGACATCGAGGTGACGGTCAAAGATGCCTACCCTTACAGCTCCACCTACGTGCAGATCTACCCCGGCATCAAAGACTCAGCAGGAAGGGAAAGCGCTCAAGTCATCGAGGCCTATCGTCGATCTTTCCCTAGCACGACAACCGTGCCGCAAAATCTACAAATCACCATTCCTGCAGCCAACTGGAAGGATCTGGTCCCCACAGACGGAATCTACACCATCGAAGTGATTACCCATACCCCATTCGAAGGTCTTGTCTACCCTACAACGGGCAAGGTCATGCTCGATGCTACGGAACTCCCCAGCACCGGAGGCCTCAGATTAGTCCATAACACATTCACTGTAGACCGGACGGTTGAGATCAAAGGCAACATCATCTCATCTGAATAAACAAACTCTCCCGCCCCAAACACCCTTACCAACGGCCCCGGCTCCTCTCAGGAGTCCGGGGCCGTTGCTTTGTTTGTAATCAACACGCGCACATCCCTCAAAAAAAATGAGCCTTGCCTAATGATCTGAACCCTGTAGGATGTCCTGCTCGAAACACCACCTCGCATACGAACGTATGAAATCTTTCATCCACTCCCTGCCTCCGCTCTTTGTGACATGCTTTTTATTATGTTCCTGTGGAGACCCCAACACTCCCAACCCCAGACAAACCGCACCGCTTAAAGCAGCGCACGTCAATCCCTTCGCCAAAGGTACCTACGCCCACTTTCGAGCACAAAAAGGATACCCCAGAAACTATGCCATCTGGAAAAATGAAGAGGTTTTGGCCCGAACCACCCCCTCGAATTCAAGTATCCGAATCGACCTGTCTGCCCAACGGGCTTATCTGATGAACGGCCGGGATTTGGCAATGGACTATCCTATTTCCACCGGAACCTCCAGCTTCCCCACACCAACCGGCAGCTACCAAATCCTTGAAAAAAAACCGTCCGAAAAACGGTCCAATACGTACGGGAAAATATATGATGCCGAAGATAAAGTCGTAAACAGCAATGCCGATATTCGAACAGATCCGGTCCCGGAGGGGGGCAAATTTGTAGGAGCGGCCATGCCATACTGGATGCGCCTGACTTGGGACGGCGTCGGAATGCACAAAGGAAAAGTGCCACGCTATCCCGCATCACACGGCTGCATTCGCACCTACTATAAAGTCGTGGAAACCGTCTACAGCAAAGTGCAAAAAGGAACGCCTGTCAGTATTGTTCAATAAGCCAGCTTCAGCCGGCTCTTCCTCTGGTTTAATTCAGGGTCACATCAGGTTCACCCCAAACCGCTTCACAATCCAGGCGGTAAAAAGAAAAAGAACGACCGTCAGGACACAGCCTGCCAAAAGGCTTACGCCATAATGCCACCCCCTGCGCAGCATCCAGGGAATCAGCAAAAACATCGGCAATGTCGGCAAGGCATACCAAAAAGTGTAATACGCATGCCTGGCTATTTTTTCCGTCCGAACATCTCCCTTCATTTCGAAAAACATCCAGGTCATGACCAACACCGTCACCATGGGTAAAGCCGCGATCAATGCCCCCAATCGGTCACTCCTCCGGGCAATCTCAGAAATGAGAACCACCAAGCCGGATGTAATGAGATATTTTAAAACCAAGGGCATCACAAAGGACAAGATCGAAGCTTTCCCAGTCAAGTCCAGTTGAAAAACGCCGCAGAAGGCGCTTGCAGGGCATAAAACCCGAAAAAAACGGTTGCAATATCCACCTTCTTCTCCTTAATTCACCGCCCCGCGAGCTAGAAACTTGCCGTAGGTCCTCTGCAAATCTGCCAACTGTCCACTCTGGACGACCCGCGGATCCCCGCTCGCCAGAGGGTAACCCGGCCACCCACAACATACTATGTCAGAAGACACCACAACGACCGAAACCAACGAATCCGTCGAAGATACCGCATTTAAGCTGGATCGCTTCGAACTCCCAAACCGCCTCACCAAAACTGAGGAAACCGAATCCGAAACCTACGCTCAGTTCGTCGCTGAGCCATTTGAAGGCGGATACGGCCACACCATCGGCAACTCGCTTCGCCGCGTCCTGCTTTCCTCATTGGAAGGTGCCGCCATCACTTCTGTGCGCATCGCAGGAGTGCAACATGAGTTCTCAAGCCTTCCTGGCTGCCACGAAGATGTCACCGACATCATCCTCAACCTGAAAAAGGTGAAGTTCAAGCACCACGGCAAAGAGCCTCGCGTTCTGACCATCAAGATTGAGAAAGAAGGCGTCGTCACAGCCGCAGATATCAACGAGGACACCATGTATGAAGTGGTCAACCCCGACCAAATCATCTGCACCCTCGACCGCAAAGTGAAATTCGACTGCGAATTCGAAGTCAAAGTAGGCCGTGGATTCAACACCGGCGACGAAAACAAGCGCCCGGACATGCCTATTGGTGTCATCGCCATTGACTCCATTTTCTCTCCTGTCGTCCGCGTGAAATATGCCGTTGAGAACACCCGTGTGGGTCAAATGACCGACTACGATAAGTTGATCCTCGACATCTTCACCGACGGTCGCGTTGCTCCAAATGACGCACTCCTCCAAGCATCCGCCATTCTTCGTCACCACCTTGATGTCTTCGTCAACTACGACGAAAACGCTGTTGACTTCGAAGAGGCACCAGCTGAACAGAGCGAAGAAAATGCCGCACTGAAGAAGTTGCTCAACATGAGCGTCAACGAGATCGAACTCTCGGTTCGTGCCGCAAACTGCCTGAACAACGCCAATATCACAACGGTCGGACAACTCGCAACCAAAACAGAAGCCGAGATGCTCAAATACCGTAACTTCGGTAAGAAGTCTCTTAACGAGATCAAGGAGAAGCTTGTTGAACTGGGTCTTGGACTCGGCATGAACATCGATCCTTCCCTTCTTACAGGTTCGCTGCCATCAGTCGCGGCACCACGCCTCGGAGCTGAAGATGAAGCACCGGTTGGCCTCGCCGACCTCATTGCCCAAAACCTTAACGATTAATTACACCCTTAACTTACCCTTTATCCAATGAGACACAGAAAAAAAACTGTCAAACTGCAACGTGACGCCGCACACCGTCGTTCACTGCTCGCTAACCTCGCCTGCAGCCTAATCGAGCACGGCCGCATCAAAACAACCGTCGCTAAGGCCAAGGCCCTGCGCCCGGTAGCAGAAAAAATGGTTACTCTCGCCAAGCGTGGCGACGTCCATGCCCGCCGCCAGGCCATCGCCTTCCTTCGTCAGAAGAGTGCTGTAAAGAAACTCTTCACCGAAATCGGACCCGCTTGCGAAGACCGTCAAGGTGGCTACTGCCGCATCACTAAACTCGGCGCACGCATGACAGACTCCGCCCCGATGGCTTACATCGAGTGGACTGACATCGAAGATATGGCAGTTGCCGGAACCAGCGAAGATGAATAGTCTGACGTTAGTTAACTAAACTAACTCATCACTAACACTTTAACAAATACGTAATTCCGCAAGGAATTACGTATTTTTTATGTAATTTAACGAAAAAATAATCATTTTTTTGCAAGAGTTGTTGGACAAAAGTGGATCTATCATTTATAAGTGTTAGCGAATCCAACATATATTGTTATGAAATCCAGAAAGAACCTAACTCGTTTCACATACGAAACTACTGCATTCCAGGGATGGCGCTTGAGCCTAAGCCGCTCGGGAACCACATTCACCAAGTATTTTTCCGACAAAAAATACGGTAGTGAACGCAAAGCCCTGAAGGCAGCAGAGGCCGCCTTGAAAGAGCTTAAAGAACTCGTCGAAAATTCACGCAAGGTGAATGGCAAGCTCAGCAAGACGACTACGAATAAAGCAAAGAAGCTTCTCAAGGACGTATAAAAATCCATCGGAAGCACATACTCAAACATCAAACCTAAAACAGGCGGGAGTCGAATCCCCGCCTGTTTTTTTGTACCTTCGCTCCTTGGGATGCGACATCATAACACAAAGGATTTCAGACACCTCCCCGCGTGGATAAAATCCCCATCACTTGTCGTCAGTGAAGCTGGATAACACAGCCATACCACAACATGCCTCGGCTCGGATTCATTCGAAAAAATATGGCAATTGAATCAATCATCACTATGCTCCGCCTCCATGAAGGACATTGAATTCTACAATCGGTATACAGGAAAAATGGAAACCGAGCAGGTCTATGGCGAAGCCTTTTTGAAATGGGCCTATGGAAACCCACTAGGTAAGGCGGCGCTTCACACCTTGGTCAAACGTCCCTTTTTCTCTCGCTGGTATGGAGGCCGTATGGATCTGGCCAACAGCGCACAGCGAATCGATTCCTTTATCCACGACTATGACCTCGACGTCTCAGAATTTGCGGATGAACCGAAAAACTATCAATCGTTCAACGAGTTCTTCTATCGTAAACTCAAGCCTTCTGCGCGCCCAATAGCCAACAGCTCCGTGGTATTCCCAGCGGATGGGCGCCATCTCGGATTCGCCAACACCAATGACATTCAGGGCGTTTTTATCAAAGGGCAGCAATTTGATGTATTGAAACTGCTCGGAGACGAGAAGCTGGCGGATCGCTATCTGGGAGGAAGTCTCGTGCTTTCCCGTCTCTGTCCGGTCGATTACCACCGTTACCATTTTCCGGTCAGTGGCACCGCATCAGAGACCCAAATGATCAACGGTCCGCTCTTTTCCGTTTCTCCCATCGCGCTGAGAAAACAGCTTTCCTACCTCTGGCAAAACAAAAGAACCATCACCAGCATCAAAACAGAAACCATGGGAACGGTCATCATGATGGAAATCGGGGCAACCTGCGTGGGCTCAATCCAGCAGACATTCACCCCGAAACAGCCAGTCCAAAAAGGTGAAGAAAAAGGCTATTTTGCGTTCGGGGGTTCCTCCACACTTACCCTCTTCGAACCGGATACGATCAAGATTGCCGACGACCTGTTGGAAAACTCATCCAAACAAATCGAAACCTATGCCCGTATGGGAGACCATCTGGCAGAAGCCAAGAATTGATCAGGTTTCAAGCGCCCGTATCCGATTACCCCCCAACGCCGGCATCAGCCACGGGGCGATGCTCCGGGCTCCTCTGAAGATTCCGACCGGAAGTGCTCCCAGCCTCCAGCCAATGGAGAACATTTCCCCGGAATCAATGAACCAATTGCAGTCAAGTCAAGATCAGGGAAGCGCTCTCTCCAAGCAGAGTCCAAGCCAGCGATCTTGTTTGAAGGCATGCTGATGAGCAATTCAAAGTCTTCCCCGTCCTGAAGAGCGGCATCCACAGAACAGCCTGCGGTTCGAGGGATCATCTCATGGTCAAGCCGGTAGTTGAGGCCACTGGCATATGCCAGCCGGGGGAGATCCTGAGCCAAGCCATCAGATAAATCCATCATGGCCCGAGGCTTAAAATGCTCCACCAACCAAGCCGATTCCTCAACTCGAGGGGTGAAATCCAGATGTTTTCCCTGAATCGAACCTCCCAACCTTCCGGTCACAAAAACCACATCCCCCGCCTCCCCTCCGGAGCGCAACACCAGTTGGTCTTTTTGCACCCATCCGGTCCCTGCGATGGAAATCATCGCGCAGCCCCCGTCAGGCACCGACGTCGTCTCCCCCCCACAAATCCCAGCTCCAAAGCTGCGTGCACATCGCTGTAATCCACGGTAAATCGATTGAACGTAAGCCAGTTCACGGTTCGGAGGCATCGCGATAGTCACCAGCAATTGAGAAGGCGTCCCCCCCATGGCCGCAAAATCACTCACAACTCGCGCAACGGCCTTCCACCCAACTCTCTCGCCGGACGTTGCAGCCGCATAATGAACCCCTTCTACAATGGCATCCGTCTTGAGCAACTGCCACCGCTCCACGTCACCGACGTCGATGACCGCACAATCATCGCCCGGACCAACAACCAACCCTTCTGAGGGCTCACTCGCCCCCAATTCCTCTACCAAGGATGCAATCAACGCATCTTCTCCAATATCAGCCAGTCGTTTCATCGCCTAGGTATTCCATGTGATATCCGACTAAAACCCAAAACAATTCTTCTGAAAATCACATGATTTTCTGTCAACAATTTCTGTCAATCTCGCGTTTTTGTCGCATAATATCGCTGTGATCCTAAGACTCACCATCCTTTTTGCCTCGCTCTGCCTGACCATTCAGGCTGCGCCTGAAAAAACGGCGCCCCCTGCTCCGCCGCTACCAGACAAAGCCAAAGCCCTGCAAGAGCTCACAAAAAGTAGCCATTATCAGCATGGACTCAAAGCAATGGAGGATCAATTGCCAGATCTGGCCATCCGACAATTCCGCACCATTCTGAGCGATCCCAAGCTTGGGCCTGATGCCAAGGCCTACGTCCAATTTGCTTTAGCCAAGGCCCTGATCCAGACAGGACTCAGCCAGCATGGCAGCGACCAACACGCCCTGGAGGCCTTGGAACTACTCAACACCCCCACACTAAAGCTGCTCCCATCCGCCCCCCTTTGGAAAGCCGAGGCCTTGGCTGCAATCGGTAAATACCAAGCCGCGGAAGAAGCCTTGGCCCAAATCCCATCGAAACATCCGAAACATGCCACCATCACCCTGGTTCGTGCCCGCATTCTCATAGCTCTGGCCCAAAACGACGGAGCTCTCAAACTGCTCAAATCTCTCACCGAATCCAATGTTTCGGAAACTCGCAACCTCGCCCACCTGCTAACAGCCGAAATCCAAATCAATAAAAGTGCATTCGACGATGCTCGAAAACAGCTTGATCAAATCAAAAGCACACAAGCGTCAACCGAAAGACTCAAAGACTATTTAGTTGCTCGTCTCGCTCTGGCCGAGGGCAAATCGGTCGATGCCATCAGCCGTTTCCGCTCGCTCGTCACCGAAACAGACCACCTCAGTCAACGCATCTACCACGCCTGCGTCCTCGGACTTTCAGATGCTCTGGCTGCACACAATCAAATCGAGGACTCGATCGGAGTGCTCGAAAACCACATCAGCCAACATCCGAATTCATCCATCCTCCTGCAAGGATTCCTGAGACTTGGCCAGCGCCTGTCGCCGAACCTACCAGCCAACCACCCGTCAATGCAAAAACTGATCGAGTGGAGTGCCCCCCCCATAAAATCCCCCGATGTTCTCTATATCACCGGTGACACATCTGACGCTCTGCCCATGTTCCAGCCACCAGTCAGTGAACACGACGACTTGGTCACTCTCGCGCTCTACCTCAGAGCCTCTCTCCTCGCCAAATCGAACGATCCGAAACAGCACGCTCAAGCACTGGCTTTGCTCAACCGACTCCGCACCCTCCACCCGGCGCATAGCCTGCCTCCCAGCGAGCTCTACTTACAGATTTATTCAAAGTCACTACTCGAAACCGCCCAACTCCAGCTGAAACAAAAACGCACCCAACAAGCGACATACACGCTGGAAGCCTTGGAGAAAGTGGCATTTTCCCCAGCGATGAAAGATCAGGCCAACTCGTTGCTAGGGATTCTACAAATCGACCAATCACAGTATAAGGAAGCGCTCGCGGCCTTCAATATGGCTCGGGAATCAACATCCGAACAAATAGCCGAAGCTGCAAGTATCAACGCCGGCATCAGCGCCCTCTTGGCCAGCGATATGACGGCTTTCAATAAAATCCTCGACGGTAAACAAACAGCTCACATCGAGACATCGCTGACACTTGAACGGGCTCTTTGGAAATGCCGAAACAACAACGCATCCGGTCGAATGGATCTGGATCGCTTTATTGCAACCCACCCAGGCCACCCCAGAGAAAACGAAGCACGATTAGCACTCGCTGCCGCCGGTGTAGACATCAGCCCGCCCGACATCCTCCTAACCAATGCACAACTGGAAATCATCACCCCCAAGCTCCCGGATGAAGCCAGCCAGTATGCCATCACCCGAATCAAAATCAGGGCAGAAGAGCTGTCTCAAAACTGGTCGTCAGCAGCCGCCCTCGCCGAGGGCTTCATTCAACAGTTCCCCCAATCACCCAACCTGCCAGCAGTAATGCTCAAGCAAGGCGAAGCCTACTACCATAATGAAGACTTCAACAAATCTCGCCGGGTCTTCCAACAGGTCAATGACCAGTTTCCCTCAAGCCCCTTCGCCCCCTACGCACGCTTTTACACCGCCATGGCAGCCCGCCTGGGAGGAACCACTCAATCCAGGGAGGAAAGTATCAGCCTGTTCCAAAATATCATCGACAGCAAACATGAGCTTGCCGATGAAGCCAGAATTCAACAAAGCCGGGTCCTCATCGATCTTCGTCGATATGCTGAAGCTCAAAAGGCTCTGGAGCCCATTCTTTCTGATAAACAAGCGGTTCTCTCAGTCCGCAGGGATGCCGGAGTCCTGCTGGCTGATTGCTTTCACAGACAGGCCGCCAACACTCCTGAAAAATACGAGCAAGCGGTTGCCATTTACGATCAACTCCTTGACAGCGATGGCCTTTCATTAGCATGGAATAACCGACTGCATTTTCTCAAAGGACAAACGCTGGAAAGCATGGACCGCCGCACAGATGCATTGGACACCTATTACAATGTCGTCATCAAAGGCCAAAATCCGCCGAGTACCGTCGGCTACGACGTCGAATGGTTCTGGTTCTACCGTTGCGGGTTCAAGGCCCTCTCCATGCTCGAAGCTGATAAACGCTGGGAAGCCGCCGTCAAACTGGCAAAAAGAATCGCTTCCTTCGATGGCCCCCGAGCCGAAGAAGCCTATAAACGATCCCACAATTTGGCGACCACTCACATGATATGGCTTGAAGACAACAAAGCCATCCCCGTTGACGAATAAACCTCAAACCACCTCCACACCACCATGCGCACTGCTGTCTATGCCGGATCCTTTGACCCACTGACCAACGGTCATTTATGGATGATCGAACGCGGCCTTGAAATGTTTGATCGACTCTATGTCGCCATTGGAACCAACCCTCTCAAATCATACACCTTTTCCGTCGAAGAACGGCTTGAACAACTTCATGCCTCCATCCCATCCTGTGAACGGTTAAGCATTTCCGAATTCCACAACCATTATCTGGTCAACTACGCGCGATCCGTCCAAGCCCAATTTATCCTGAGGGGGATTCGATCCTACACCGACTACGAATTTGAACGAGGCATGCGCCACATCAATAACGATATGGCCCCCTCAATCACAACCATTTTCTTGATGCCGCCAAGGGATATTTCCGAGCTTTCATCCAGCATGGTGAAAGGTTTGATCGGACCCGAGGGTTGGCAGGACAGCGTTCGCCGATACGTCCCGGCCCCAGTCTTTGAGTCCCTCAAAGAAATCGACTTGGACCAAGACTAGAGGGAGAAAAAACTCCACCTCTCCACGCCCTTCATCAGGTAGAAACAATCTGCCTCATTAGAAGGAAATCGGAACACTATCGGCTTGATGTTTTCCCAAAGCCATAGGATCAACCGCGCGCACTGTCCCTATCTCATCACCCCCATATCAAGCCATGATTTCCATCCTAGACCTTTTTTCCATCGGTATTGGGCCATCCAGTTCTCACACCGTGGGTCCGATGCGAGCTGCGTGCCAATTTGTAAAACAACTGGTCAACGCCCGACTCCCCAAGCTCCCTGTCCGCATCCAATGCGACCTGTATGGTTCCTTGGCCGCTACAGGCAAAGGACACGGAACCGATACCGCCATCATTCTCGGACTGATGGGTAACGACCCTGAAACCATTGACGTCAAGTCCGTCCCCACCATGTTGGACGCCATTCGCAAGGAAAAAAAACTCCTATGGCACCCGCAGCACCGCATCGCTTTCGAGGAACATCAACATATTGTCTACCACTCTGACAATGCCCTGCCGCTCCACCCCAATGGTATGCACCTGTGTGCAAGCTCGGCTGACGGAGACATCATCATGGAAGAGGTTTACTATTCCGTGGGCGGAGGCTTTATCGCCACTGATGCCGAAATGAAAAACCCTCACTTCGGAACCCCGGCATCTCCAGTCTATCCATTCCGATCGGCCGATGAATTGACCTCCCTTTGCGACGACCACCAGATCTCTATCCCCGAGCTCATGCTCGCCAATGAAAATCGAATCCGTCCAGAAACCGAAACACTGGCAGCCCTCGACCGAATCTGGGAAACCATGCAGGAATGTGTCCAAAACGGATGCTCCAACCGTGGGGTCCTCCCTGGAGGGCTAAACGTCGAGCGCAGGGCCTATAAAGTTCACCAAAAACTAGCCAATCATCCGGAAGCCGCACTTTCCGACCCCCTGTCGGTCATCGATTGGGTCAATCTCTACGCTCTCGCCGTCAATGAGGAAAATGCAGCAGGCGGGCGGGTTGTTACAGCCCCGACCAATGGTGCGGCGGGCATCATCCCGGCTGTCCTACATTACGCCACCCGCTTCCGCCATAGCCCCCACGGCCCCCGTAAGGCCGTACACCGCTTTCTGCTTACCGCGGGTGCCATCGCCACACTCTACAAACGCAATGCCTCGATCTCAGGGGCAGACGTCGGATGCCAGGGAGAAGTAGGCGTTGCGTGCTCAATGGCGGCAGGCGCACTTGTCGATTACCTCGGAGGAGACCATCATCAGGTCGAAAATGCCGCCGAGATCGCAATGGAGCACAACCTTGGACTCACCTGTGACCCGATCGCCGGACTGGTTCAAATCCCCTGCATCGAACGCAATGCCATGGGAGCCGTCAAGGCGATCAACGCTTCCCGCATCGCTCGCTCAGGTGATGGCACCCACTTTGTCTCGCTGGACAAAGTCATCAGCACAATGAAAGAAACCGGCAAAGACATGCAGGAAAAATACAAAGAAACATCGCGTGGAGGGCTTGCCGTCAATGTGGTTGAATGCTAGAACTCTCTATCGATGAATCCGTGGGAATCCATACGGTCCAGTATTGCCAACAACGTTTCTGACTACTGGCAGTGGGGAACCATGATCCTCTGCTTTGCTGCAGCGCTCATCCTGACCCGTATCATCTACAAAGCTCTCTTTCATGAGAAAGCTTCTTTCCGCAAGTTTTGCTCCCATTTCTTCAATACCGGAGAAAAGATCAATGGCACGCCTCTGGTATTTTCTGCCCTCCTGTGGATCACCCTCGCCGTCCGCAACCACTGGTCTCAAACGTTGATCGAAAAGGGGGGGGAAGGCATCCAATCCAACTATATTCACACGGTCGCTTTGATCGTTTCTGGCTACGTCGTCTATCAAGTGGCCCACGCCGTCTCCAAAGGACAGCTCATCCCCCGCATACTTAGCGGCTGCATGCTGGCGATCTTCATATTCCACCTGCTTGGCTGGCTCACCCCCTTGAATGAAGCCCTCCAAGACATTGAACTGCCTGTAGGTGATCTGAACGTCAACCTCTGGAACATCTTTTCATCACTCGCATCTCTGGTGATTTTGCTCTGGATTGTTTCCTTGGCTAACCGCTTCGTCGATGCCGCCATCTTCGCTCAAAAAGAGATCCCCCCCACCATCAAAGTCCTCATCAGTAAAAGCTCCCGCTTTTTTCTCTACGGCTTTGCTCTCATTGCAGCCCTATCGATCGGCGGGGTCCCCCTCGGCGGCCTTACGGTCTTCAGTGGGGCCCTTGGTCTCGGTCTGGGATTCGGTCTGCAAAAAATCATCGCCAATATGATTTCCGGCCTTATCATCCTCGTTGATAAATCCATCAAACCCGGAGATGTCATCGAAATGGATGGCACCTTTGGCTCCATCAACTCCATCCATAGCCGTTACGTATCCGTCATCACTCGCGACCGCAAAGAATTCCTCATCCCGAACGAAGACTTCGTTACCAATAAAGTCATCAACTGGTCATACTCAGATCGTGTGATTCGGGTCAAAGCCGATATCGGCGTCTCTTACGATACCGACCTCAATTTGGCCATCCGCCTCTGCACGGATGCTGCCCAGTCTGTTTCCAGAGTCATCAAATCCCCTGCCCCTGTCTGCCTCTTACGCGAATTCGGAGATTCTGCCATTATTCTCCAGATCCGCTTTTGCATTGAAGATGCCGTTAACGGAGTCAGCAATGTTCGCTCCCAAGTCCTCCTTGCCATCTGGCAATCCTTCCGCGATAATCATATCGAAATTCCATTCCCTCAACGAGATCTTCATATCAAGTCCGGCACACTCCCATACTCTGCCGACCCAAAGGCAACGCTGCCACCCGTGGCAACAGCTCCAGATACCCAATAACCATTAACTGACACTCATTTTATATGTCCGCACTTACCTTCCACACCATTGACGAAATTATCAGCGACATTGCCGCAGGTAAAATGGTTATCGTTACCGACGACCCCAACCGGGAGAATGAGGCCGACCTCATCGCCGCAGCCTCCATGGTCACACCTGAGATCATCAATTTTATGGTCACCCATGCCCGTGGGCTGATTTGTGCACCCATCACCCCGGAGCGAGCCGAAGAGCTCCAGCTGCCACAAATGGCACGGCGTAACACCGAATCCATGCAGACGGCTTTCACCGTTTCAGTCGATGCCGCCCATGACATCACCACCGGCATCTCCGCTGCAGACCGGGCCAGAACCATTCATCTACTGGCGAACCCGGAAGCGGATGCCAACGCCCTCGTTCAACCTGGACACATCTTCCCTCTTCAGGCTGTTCCAGGTGGGGTTCTCCGCAGAGCAGGACACACCGAAGCCGCCATCGACCTCACCCGCCTTGCCGGACTTCCCGAAGCTGGGGTCATCTGTGAAATACTCAATGACGACGGCACCATGGCGAGAGCCGGAAACCTTGGTGAATTCCAACAAAAACACCAGCTTAAGGCCTGTACCATCGCCGACCTGATCGAACACCGCCGCCATTCCGAAAAACTTGTCCGTCGAGGTGAAACCATCAACATGCCTACCGATTATGGAGACTTCGATTGTCACCTCTATTATGTGGAAAACGCAGAAGGCCACCACCTGGCACTCACCCGTGGAGATATCTCAGCCGACAACCCCACCTTGGTCCGTGTGCATTCGGAATGCCTCACTGGCGATGTCTTTCACTCACAACGATGCGACTGTGGGGCCCAGCTCGACACAGCATTGAAAAAAATCTCAGAAGAAGGAGGGGTGCTACTCTACCTCCGGCAAGAGGGACGAGGCATCGGCCTCCCCGCAAAAATCCATGCCTACAAGCTTCAAGAACAAGGCCTCGACACCATTGAGGCGAATGAAAAACTCGGTTATGGATCCGACCTCCGCGATTACGGCGTGGGCGCTCAAATATTACACGACCTAGGAGTCAGACAAATCAAGCTCATGACCAACAACCCGAAAAAAATCGTCGGATTGGAGGGATACAAGCTCGAAATCACCGAGCAAATTCCGGTCAGCATACCAGCCAACCCACACAACGAAAAATACCTCCAAACAAAAAAAGACCGGATGGGGCACACCCTCTAATCACGAACAACCGGTAGAGAGGATTGGCCCAATCCTCCAGCTCCTCGGTGTCTCGAATTTGAAATTTAAATATTCAAATACTTAGAGGTGCCCTTAAAACAATCGCCAGATCGAAGCGGTGGCAACACAGATCACCACACCAAAAATCAGAGGCAGAAACGTCGCGACTGAAGTCCATTTCCACGACCCGGTTTCACGGTAAATCGTGTAGATTGTGGTACTACATGGATTGTGACACAGCGAAAACAGCATCAGACAGACCACAGTCATCATGGTCCAGCCCGCATGCACCAAAATGCTATGAATCCCCTCGTCCCCGGTTTCGAACATCACCCCCGCCCCGGAACCCCAGTCAGATTGACCGGACACCAGCACGCTCAGCATGAGAATCGTCGGTATCACAATCTCATTCGCGGGTATCGCTACGATATACGCTAAAAGAATCACACCTGTCAGCCCCATCAACTCTCCGGGACCGTCCAGAAAACCAATGAGCCAATGAGCCAATGGCTGACCACCAATCGAAAGATTGGCCACAAGCCAAATGGCAGCCCCTGCTGGCATGGCAAAGACGACAGCACGCCACAAAACAATCAGAGTGCGGTCAATCAACGATGTATACAAGGTGCGTAAAATGTTGGGAGGCCGATACGGAGGGAGCTCCAAGGAAAATGATGTCGCCTCACCCCGTAACACCGTCCGGGCTAACATCCAGGAACTCAACAGCGTCAAGCCAAAGCCCAACACCGTCACCAACAAAACGGACCCCACAACCACCGGACTTGACCAGGCACTCGGAACCGCCGCTCCTATAAAAATGGACGCAAGTAAAATCTGGGTTGGCCAACGACCGTTACACAACGAAAAATTATTCGTGATGATCGCGATCAAACGCTCCCGGGGAGAGTCAATGACCCGGGTGGCAACAACCCCCGCGGCATTGCAGCCCAAGCCCATGGCCATCGTCAACGCTTGTTTGCCATGAGCTCCAACCTTCTGAAACATTCGGTCCAGATTGAAAGCGACTCGTGGCAAAAAACCAAGGTCCTCCAATATCGTAAAACAGGGGAAAAAAATAGCCATCGGAGGCAGCATCACCGAGATCACCCAGGCCGTTGCCAAGTACATACCATCCACCAGTAGCCCCTTAATCCAGAATGGTGCCCCCAAAGCGTCAAACCATGAGCTCAACAAGCTATGCCCATTATCGACCAATAAGCTTGCCAGCATCTGAGACGGCACATTGGCTCCGGCAATCGTCAACCACAAAACAAAAGCAAGCACTGCAGCCATCACCGGAAAAGCCGTCACCGGGTGCGTCAACCAACGGTCAACACGCTGCTGCCATAACAACCGACTTGATCCACCGTGGTGAACTACCGACTGAGACGCAATCCGCGCAGCTTCTCCATAAATCGTTTCCGTTATCCGATCATGTAAGTTTTTAGGAAGCTTCCACCCAAGCCGGTGAGCCATATCCAATATCGCCTCCCGCTCTTGCACCGTCGTTTCCGGTGGATCCATCGGCTCGCTGCGATCTGCATCGGCCGCAAAACAGGCCAATTGGGCTAAATCCCCAGTGCGCACCGCATCCACAACCTGACGATCCCCCTCCAACAGTCGGAGAGCTGTCCATCGGGATTGCTGGAAATCGGGAAACAATTGACATAAGGCCTCCTCAATCTCGCGCAATGAAGGGGCCAAGCCTGGAATATTCAATTTCAACTTCAAGGGAGGTCGGGCCTCGGAACGAGTCGCCATCTGGGACAACTCACGCAACAACTCTGCAATCCCTTCACCGGATCGAGCCGAGCATGGAACAACCGGCACTCCCAGCGATCGAGCCAGATTGCGAACATCAATATCAATATGATGAGCCTTCGCCTCATCCATCAAATTCAAACAAATCACCGCCCTGCGTGTGATCTGAAGCACCTGAAGAGCCAGGTTCAAGTTGCGCTCCAAACTCGTGGCATCCACCACAATCAAAGTCACATCCGGTTGCCCGAACAAGAGAAACCCACGGGCGACCTCCTCATCAGGTGATGCAGATAATAAAGAATAGGTCCCTGGCAAATCGACCACCTTGAAACGCTGACTATCGTATGAAAACGCGCCCTCAGCCCGACTGATTGTCTTCCCCGGCCAGTTGCCGGTATGCATCCTCAAGCCGGTCAGAGCATTGAATACCGTAGTTTTACCCGTGTTCGGGTTGCCAGCCAAGGCCACGACAAAGTCACTTTCATCCACATCAAGACCATGCTTTCTCAGTTGGCCATGCCGAGATGGACAAGTCAAACAAGCATCGCCGACACGATGATTCCCCTCCTGCCCATCAGCGCCCGCCTCACCCAGATCATTCCGTTTTTTCACGCCTGTTGCTCTCCTCCGTTTCTAGGTTCCAATAAAACTTTATCCGCCTGCTCATCTCGAAAACCAAATAAACTCCCACGGATCGAATACGAGCGGGGAGAGCCAAAAGGACTCGTGAACTCACATCGGATCACGGTCCCGGGCACCACTCCCAAATCCAACAAACGCCTTCGTTCAGGACCGTAACACGCCTCCGTAAGCCCATAAACCACTCCGGCCTCCCCAATCGCAAGTGAACTCAAACGCCTCAAGCCCTGCGTCTCCTTTTCCTCTGGCTCCGCTACATGCACCATACCCAAAAGTTCCGGAGCGATCAGCACCTCATGCCCATCTGCCGTGACTTCTACAGCGCCGTTATCAAGAAGCTTCATCTCGCTCAAATGCATCCCGGCATACAAGCCAAGCTGCACCAACTTGCGATACATGGTCACCGGCTCGTCCTCAATGTGCTCGATCACCATCACCCCTGTGTGCTCCCACTCAGCCAGTGAAATCCTACGTCCTTCAGGCAACTCACCTTCACGTGTTGGAATAGGATCACCATGAGGATCAAAGCGCGGATTCCCCAGTTGGTCAGCCAACGCATCGATGTCAGCCAAATTCAAGCGATGCTCTTCTACCTGCGCCCGGCGGTGTAGCTCTTCAGCGGGCACCCCCTCTTGCCTTGCCAACCACGTTTCATACAGCCGGTGCCGACGCAACACCAGCATCGCCTCCTTGCGACCCGATTCCGTTAACTGCCACAGCTCTCCCCGAACTTGGGCAAGGCCACGGGAACGCATCAACCCCAAAACCAATGTCGCCTGCCCGCCCCGAAGGCGTAGTGCCCCCGCAACACTGTCGACACTTGCAGCCCCACCAGATTGCTCACAATCCAGCAAATGCTTTAACGCATCCTCGATTTCAATATCCGACTGCGCCTGCCGTTCTTTGTTCATAGATCGCAATTAATACCCAGCAGAGCTGTGGTCAACCCTAAAAAATTAGCCTAAACTAAAAATATTGCCCCACCCTTTGATTTGAAGATCCTGCAAATAACCAAGAAACAAACCACCATCGAAGATAAAAGACTCATCACTCAAGAAGTAAGACTCAAAACCACCCACTCGACAGAAGCTATTTTTCACTTGCAAATCGGGGGATATGGGCCAGATTCTGGCATCTTCTCGGAGAGAAAACTGAGGGGGCGTCATGGTTTCGACTGGATGTTGAAAGCCTAGACTGCATGTAGAGGTTGATCGGTTGGCCTCTTAAAAAAGCCGTTCAAACAAATTAATTGCAGACTCTAACGAGCTCGCACTTGCTGCTTAATTGACGGCAACGTCTATCTTCCCGACGTCCACTACGGGAGAAGGCGACACACCAGTGGACTGGCCGGAGACCGGGTGACCGGGTCAATGGTGAGACTTAACAGGTCAATCGGAGTGCGCCAGCCGTTGGTGAGCAAATGCCCTCTTAAAACCATATCATCAACTAAACATGTAGACGTTTAAGTAGCAGGCATTTAGGACAGGGGTTCGACTCCCCTCGCCTCCACCATTTTTAAAGGCTCAGGATTACCCCTGAGCCTTTTGTTTGCAAAGATCTGTAGCAAACCCTCGCAAAATTCGGTTCTACATCAAAGTTTGGGGCAGAGTAAATTTCTTGTCAGGAATCTCACATTCGCGGATTATGCTGATAAGCATCAGTGATATTTCCTTCCGCCTGCTGACATGCCACCATGACTGCCAAGAAACAGAGCCATCCCCCAGAGAGTCAGCACTCGACCATCCAGTTGATCGATGCAGATGATCCCGCTATCCTGCTTGAGCAATGCCAAGCTAGTCTGCGTGGCTACCTGATCTCGCTAACCGCAAACATGCAGGACGTGGATGACTTGCTGCAGGAAACCAACCACTACCTGGTCGAACACCTCGACCAATTTGAACAAGGCTCACATTTCAAAGCCTGGGCATTCAGCGTCGCACGCTACTGCATCCTCGCCCAGCAGCGCGACCGGTCACGCAGCCGCATCAGCTATATGGAGGACGCAACCATCGAACTCCTCGCTAATTCCGCCATCGACCGACTCCCCGGCGAAGACGAACGCATCCACACCCTGCGCCATTGTATCCAGAAGCTTGCCCCCGGAGAACGCAGCTTGGTCCGGCAGGTCTACATCGACAAAAAATCACTCACCCACATCGCCGAGAACCTCGGACGCTCAGCAAACGCCTTGCACAAAACCATCTCCCGCATCCGCCAAGCCCTGCGCGTCTGTATTGAGCAACACATCACCCGCCACTAAACCGTCATGAACTCATCACAGCGAACCGAACTCCGCACCATCACTGACACCTTGCTGGACGGAAAACCTCTCACCGCCCGACAGAGCGAACGACTCAACGTCCTGCTCACGGATCCGGCAGCGCGCGATTTCTACCTCCAAATGGTTGAAACAGACGTCCACCTACCGGCCAGTATCGAACACGCGGATATCATCACCCAACTCGAACAGGACGCGGTGGCCCGCCCCTTTCCCACACGCCGTATTGCAGCGATCGCCGCCTGCGCCGCTACCATCACCTTTGCTGTTGGTTGGTTCGTTGGTTCCCAGACACAGACGCCCTCGCAATCAAGCGCCCCGTCACCCGTGGTTCAAAACAAACCCACAGAAGACACCTCCAAGGCCAATATCACCAGCATGATCGGAGTCCGCTGGAACCAGCCCCCCGACTCCGCCACTTCACCAAGCACCATCGACATCGCCTCAGGCCTCGTCGAACTCATCTACCCCACCGGCGTCAAAGTCATCGTCGAAGGGCCGGCTAACTATCAGGTCACCGGAAAAAACAGTGGAGCCATCGACTACGGACGCTTCGTAGCCAACGTGCCGAAGGGCGCAGAAGGATTCACCGTCGATTACGCCAACGGCAAAGTGATCGACCTCGGCACCGAATTTGGATTCAACCTCAGCCGCGAGGGCGAGCTCAAGCTCGCGGTCTTTGACGGTGAAGTCGAACTCCATCCCGAAGGTTCTTCGTCCTTCATTAAAATCGATCAAAATCACGCTGTCGAGCAACACTCTGACGACCCGCACGCAATCCAGTCCATCCCCTTCGACCGCGCTGCCTACGTCCGAGAAACCCCGTCCCGCGAATTCTCGTGGCATTTGGACTCCGCCGCGCCAAAAACCCTCACATTCGACGTCAGCCACCTGATCTGGAAACCTGGTAACTTCCAGTGTGTTTTCAAATGGATGCGTGGGCAACGCGCCACTCGTATTTCCAATGTTACGCTGCTAAAAAACGGCGTCCCTGTCGATTCCCAGACGGAGGAAGGTGTCACTGGCTTTCTCCACATCACCAAAGGCAATGTTTATACACTCAACGTCAGCGAACAAAACTACCAGCGTGCCCAATGGCAAATCAAGGCCACTCTGCAGTCGCGTTCCGACGTTCCCCCCAATGATGCCGAAACCGTGCCGTGGTCTGAAGGCATCCTTCTTTTCGAAGACGGCCGGTTGCTTGACGCCACTGAATCCGACTTTATCGGCACCTGGAAATACAGCCACAACGGATCCGAATGGCAGCGTATCCTCCATGCCGACGGCACCATCACTCTAACTAAAAACAAAAAAAATCACATCGACTTCTCCAAAGCACGCTGGGAAGTCAAGAGCGGCTCCCTGCGCGTCTGGATCCCCCATCTCAAACAATTTGAGGACCACATCCTCCGAGATCACAACACCCTGATCTTCACCGACCAGCCGTATCGAAACGCCGTTCGAGTCCCCACCGAAAAATAATTTCATCTTTTTTGTCAGGATTACCACACATCTGGTGTTTGCTTTCGTTCGCCCTCATAAATATGGAAAATCCACTGCGGTGGAGGCGAGCATCAACTCGAAACAAAAACATCAGAAAATGACAAGTAAATCCATCCTCAGCGTCCTCGGCACTTCCATCGCACTTGCGTGCTCGGCATCCGCAGCCACACTCTCTACGGCTACTTACACTGATAACACAGACGTCGGAAACGCCACCCAGTATTTCCTTGAAAGCTCCAGTGCAACTTGGACAATTAATCCCAACATCACCGTTACTGGCGGCCGCTACTTCATTGGATCAACGGCAGATCCCGACACAACCCCAGCCATTTTCACGGTCACCGGCGGCGGCACACTCGACATCACCCGCAGCGGAACCTACAACCTGCGTCTCGGGCAAAACAATGATTCTGAATCAGGTCAAGTTATCATCAAAGGAGGTTCGACACTGCACATCTCTGGGACTACCGCAGGCGAGTTTATGCACCAATCTGGAGGTTTCATCGAACTCGACGGAGTCGGTAGCACATTCTCCTACGTCAACGCAACGACAGGAACCCGCTCATTCACAATGGATGCAGACAGCCTCGGAGGCTCCTACTCGGGTCAAGCCCCCGGCACAGCGATCCCCTTCCAGCTCAGCAGCGCCTCTGAGGCTGCAGGGCTAAAGCTCGAATACACCTCCGTTGGTGGCGTAAACTACGTCACCGCCGTTCCAGAACCATCCTGCACCGCCCTGCTGGGTCTTGGAGGTCTCGCACTGATCTTGCGTCGTAGCCGCTAAATCAGCAGCAACGTCTCTTTGTTCTGAGGGCAGAGGTTTGTGCCACTGCCCTTTTTTACACCTTAACGCCCCCATCCCTCTTGGATCGCTCTCTCAGCGACTCCTACCACCGGCGTGCTTGCGGAAGATCTTCCAGCCTTCCCCAACTATGCAAAACTCACTCTCGGCGATCAGACAAACGCCACACCTCAACAAACGCAATCCAGGCATGCGCTATTCCTTATTTTCAACATATCCTCCCCGGAGCATCACAGCTCACTTCTTCCTTGGTTTACTTACCTCGGCAGGCATAGCAGCCACCGCGACTGCGGACACTCAGATGACGTTGATCAATCCTGGCTTCGAGGCAAGTGGCAACAACACCAATCCATCGGGCTGGACGACCACTGAGCCAGCCGGTTCTTCGGCCTACATTTACGGGTCCACCAGCAACGTGCTCGCTTTTTGGGGTGATGGGGCCCAAGTGCAGCAATCGTTTTCCACGGAAGAAGCCACCGCCGACAGCTTTGGAACCTATTCCATCATCTTCGATTCTGGCTGGCGCAACAATGCCGGCGACCATGATGACCTTACTCTAACGATCGAAATCATCAACGTCACAGAAGGCACCGTGCTGGGATCAACCAATTACGTCTTCCCACCAAACACCCCAAGCGAGGAGTCCAACGTTTACAGGGTCATCAAAACCGGAAACATTACAACGATAAGCTATGATAGCAGTGGGTCCCATCTGAAAGATGATGAAATTGCCCTTCGGATCACAGCATCCAGCCCAGACGGCTACAGCACCACTGGTTGGGTCGATAACATCAGCATCATTGCACGCCAAGCGGATGCTCACTGGAGTCTTGACGGCAGTACGCTTGCTGAACGTCTAACTGCCAGTTATGGAAACACCGCACTCAACCTTCAGGAAATAGGAGGAAGTGCTTCCTGGGACACCAGAACAGGCTTTGGCAATGTGCTGGCCAATGGTTCGACCAACCCATATTTATCTGCCAGCCGAGGGCACCTACCCGACCCTGGTGAGGGAGACTTTACTCTCTCCCTATGGGCAAAGCGAACATCAGACAACGGCACGGCCGCCGGCCTGCTCGACGCCATTGCTTGGACAGGCACCGGCTACCAGCTCTTTTTTCAAAGCAATGGTACACTCCGCCTCAGGGTCGATGATGACCTCGGCAATACCGTCAACGCAGACACCACCAACAGCCACGTCGGACTGAACACCTGGCAAAACATCATTGTCAGCATCGACCGAGCGAACTCCCGCGCCAGATTCTATATCAACGGCAGCGAAGTAGCACCACTCGGCGGGGTGGACATCTCATCGTTGACCGGTGCAATCACCCCGGACCAGGACCTATATATCGGAACGCTCAATGGAACCAATCCAAGTCAGGCTCAGTTGGACGACATCGCCATTTTCAACCGACGACTCGCCCCTGAAGAAATCGCAGCAATTGGTGGCGCGGATGCACCTCCTTTATTTGACCTCTATCCCGGACTACTTCCCCTGACCAGCGTTAAGATATCGCCCGATGCGGGGAGTGTATCGCCCGGAACTGGCATCACCATCACCACCGACGCCGGTGCCCCCATCCACTACACCTTGGACGGCTCGGAACCTGACGAAAACTCATCACTCTATGCAGGACCGATCATCCTCAACACGTCTGCAACGCTTACGGCGCGCGTCGTGGACGGCACACGCCTAGGACCAATCTCCTCACGCTCGTTCGCCGTTATCAGCAACCCACAACCGAACATCCTGATGATTATCGCCGACGATCTCGGCTTCAACGACCTCGGCTGTTACGGAGCAGTGAGTGTAGTCACGCCGAACCTCGACCAACTGGCTTACAGCGGCCAGCGCTTCACCCAGTATACCACCACTGGCCCCGGCGACCTGAATAACCAATACGCCTGGCTAACGGGACGGGTCGCCCGCCGTGGAGGCCTTCCTGCGACGGCTGCCCCATCCAGCAATACGCTCGACACCCGCGAATGGACCCTTGCCGAAGCTCTGCGTAAATCTGGCTACCAGACATCGTTCATCGGGGCCTGGCATCTCGGAAGCGCCACTGGTTCTCATCCCAATGAGCAAGGGTTCACGCTGTTCAATGGTCTACCTTGGAGCATAGACCAAGCTCCACCACTCCAAGAAAATGAACAAACCATCACAGCCTCGCCAGCACCCGCCACTCTGCTCGAACAATTAACGGCTCGCGCTGAGGCCGCCATCGCAAGTGCTGCCGGAGCTGGCAATGCCCCTTTCTTCTTGGTCTTCCAGCCCCCCTCGCTTCCCGCCATCGGAAATAGTCTGCTAGGAGACTACGGGAACCGCGTCGAAGCTCTGGACGCATCGGTCGGACGTCTTATCACGCAGCTTGATTCCTCCGGACTCCGCCAAGACACCCTGGTGATCTTCCTCTCCGATGGCGGAGCCGCCACCAACACCAGAGGGCCCTCCATCGGTTCGAATGGCCAACTCCGCGACGGCAAAGGCACCACTTGGGAAGGCGGCGTGCATGTCCCGATGATCGCCAGCTGGCCAGGCACCATCCCGGTGGATGACAACTACGCCGTCGTCTGGACCCCGGACCTTTTCCAGAGCTTGGTCAGGCTGACCCAATCCTATCAGCCTGCCAACCATCAAATCGACGGCACAGACCGCAATGATGTTATCTTCGGGGTCCGCACCCGCCCCGACGAGGCAACCGTTGCCTACATGTATGGCCACAACGGCAGTGCATTCGAACTAACAGCTATGCGTCAGGGCCCATGGAAATACCACCTTTCGGTAAGCAACCTCGACTCCAACAATAATTTTTCGGGCGAGGCCCCACTGCTGTTCGATCTACTGGTCGACCCAACCGAACATGTCAACCGAAGCAACGAAGCCAGTGCGCGCATCAGTACGATGGAAGAACTGAAAAATGAACACCAAAACTCACTGCCCCCCGAAGGACAGCCGCAACTCCCTGCAGCCCGGCCCAAAGTCCTCGGCCCCATCGAAACCACCATCGAAGCAGACGGGCACACCACCTTCATCTTTACTCGTCCCGCAGACACGCTCAATGACCACTACCTCCTCCAAGTCAGCAATGAACTCAAACATTGGAGCGACATTGCCATTGACCCCTACACTCAGGTGACTGCTGGTCCCGATCAAACCGAGACCCTCACCCTCACGGTCTCACTCCCTGCGCTCGCCAACGGCCAGAACAAAATATTCGCACGCCTGAAAGCCGTCCGCCCTTGACTCCCTGTGCCCCGAAAAATCCAACTACCAACCACATGAAATTTCTTGTCATTCTTTGCTCCGGTTTACTGGCTCTACCGATCATGGCTCGGCCTGCAACGGACAAGCCGAACATCATTGTTTTTTTTCTCGATGACGCCGGCTATGGTCACTTTTCACACACTGGCAACCCCACGATCGACACCCCGAACCTATCAAAAATGGTCCGCGAGGGCATGAACTTCCCTCAGTTTTACTCTGGCTCACCCGCCTGCTCTGCTTCGCGCTACGCGCTCCTCACGGGTCGCAACCCGAAGCGATCCGGCCTCGGGTCGTGGGTGATCGGGCCTACCGCAGCCAAACACATTCACACCAAGGAAGTTACCCTAGCGGAAGGTCTCAAAAACCGTGGCTACGCCACCGGGTTCTTCGGCAAATGGCACCTCGGAACTCCGAACGCCAACAACAGCTTCACCGCTGACGCCTTGCCGCTCGCCCATGGATTCGACACCTGGGAAGGCACCAACGTCTCCAATGACTACAACACTGGTGTCGATCTAATCAAATCCAATCCCGACGGCACAGTTCCCGTCGCGGGATACGAAACCGTAGCCGAAGACATTCTCAACAAAATCGACATCCACGAAAACCTCACCAAACGTTACCGGGACCGAGCTGTCCAATTTATTCAAGACAACAAAGACCAACCCTTCCTGCTCTACGTTGCCCCCAACATGCCCCATCTCCCGGTTCACTCTTCGGACGACTTTAAAGGCACTTCACTCGGAGGCCGCTTAGGTGACTGTATCGAGGAAATCGACGCCATGCTGGGAACCGTCCGTAGCACCCTCGAATCCGAAGGCATCAGCAAAAACACCCTCATTATTTTTACATCGGACAACGGGCAGTGGATTGTTTATGAAAACACGGCCAACCACGGAAAATACGGAGAGGCTCGGCTATTCGTCGGCTCAGCCAAACCATTCCGCGACGGCAAAGGTTCCACCTGGGAAGGAGGCGTGCGCGTCCCTGGCGTTTTTTACTGGCCTGGCACCATCCCGCCCGGAACCGTCTCACGCAGTCCCGCCTGCAACATGGACATTCTGCCCACCGCCTTCGCTCTCGCCGGAGAACCCATCCCTGACGACCGCACTCTCGACGGGCGTGACCTACGCCCTCTGATCAGCCCCAACAACTATCCTGGGACCGTTCCCGATTTTGAATACATCTACACCGGAGTTGGCAACAACGTCATCCACGCAGCCCGCAAAGGCCCATGGAAACTTCATATCAAGCTCTATTCCCAAACGGGAAACAGCTATGGCTTCAGCGCCAGTAAAACCAATCCAATCCTGTTCAATGTCCTCACCGACCCTCATGAAAACATCGACCAGAGTAGCTCTCTCCCTGCGGAAGTCAGCACCTTGCAAACCTTACTGGATCAATTTGAAACTTCCCTGAATACCGAAGGGACTTTCTGGGACACCCCTTAAGGCAAGCATCAGCATCCATGCCCATCTTACCCAGACACGAGTCATCTGGTCTACGTCAACGACCATTTTGATAGATTTAGATGCCTTTTTCGGCAGGTTCTTTGCTTCTCCATAGGTGTGATTGCCAAGCGCTTCGACGGTCGAGCCGTCACATAAAACATGCAGGCTTAGGCAAACCCAAATCTCTTCAATGGTGTTTGGTTCGCCCCCTCGCATCCATCATTCTTTTAGGCTCGAATCTAACATCCTCAGCCTTTTATTTGTGTATAAGCACCCCACTAATCGTCACGTTGTCGATGTATACTTTGTTCGCCATTGACTGGGACTTAAGCGCGTATATCGCTTAAATACTGTGGCAAAATATTGTGAGGAGCTGAACCCTAATGCCATTGCCAGGTCCGTAACCTGAGGAGCGTTCGCTTGCGCCAACAGTCGCTGAGCCTCAATCACTCTGCGGTGCCTCAAATATTCTGCAGGAGGTAGCCCCGTTTCATTTTTGAAACGGGTGTGATACCGACTGGGTGATAATCCGGCAACGGATGCCAAAACATGGGCATCCAGATCCATATCAGATAGATGATGTTCCATGTATTGAAGGGTTTTCATCACTTCAGCAGAAGTGTGCTGATCCAGACTCTCAGCCAAAACCTGATACAAACTCAGCAACAACAAGCCACAATCCATAGAAAGCTGGGTCTCCATCATCGCCCCCTGATCCTGAAGATCAGCATTAAACAACCGAATCAAACGACGACGTAGTTCTTCCGAGATCGGAAACCTGCCAGGCAAATCGGTATCGGTCGCACGGCTCCACCATCGATTTGCAGCCTCAGGTTTAAATCCCGGCAACTTGATTTGCCTTCGCTTCGGAGCCTCCACCACCAACCAGTAAAACTCCCCTCGCTGCTCGGGAAGACCTGCGCTGCTATACACCGAGCCTGGCATAAACCGGATCCCTTGCCCCCCTCTCAATATCAAATCCTGCCCATCCATGCGGTAACGCTGCAAGCCGGAAATTAAAAAACCAAAAACCAAACGCTTGCTGCTGCTCTGCTCCGGAATGGGAGGCATCGCACGATCATAGTGATAATGACCAAGCGCCGTCAAATCACCTTCAAAGTGGTTCCGCAAATCAATAATCGTACGGTATTGTGTTGAATTAAGATCTAGCCAATCATCAGCAGGCATATCGAACGGTATGATTTGGCAGATTCAAGGTCAAAGTAAAACATCACTCTATGTTTAAATTTCTACTAAGTAATAATTCGAACGCTCATACAAAACCCTTATGATAAATATACGTATCTCATGAAGTTATAACACGAACCACCAACGAACCACATTCAATATGAAAAGAAGATCATTCCTCAAAACCAATCTTTCTGCAGGCATCGGCGCAGTCGCAGCTTCTACAATCCCCGCCTTTGCTTCTATCTCGGGACAAAACGCAACGGCCCCCGTTCGGGTTGGCATCGTAGGCTCAGGCAACCGAGCGCGCGGGCTCATGCGAACCTTGCTTTCCATCCCCAACGTTCTCATTCCCGCAGTCTGTGATATCAACCCCGCCGCGATCAAAGCAGCTCAAGACATCGTCACTAAAAAAGGACAAGCCAAACCCGATGCCTATACCGGCCCCGAAGACTACAAAAAACTTATGGACCGAGATGATCTTGATGCCGTCATCATCGGCAGCCCCTGGGATCTGCACACCCCGATGTCGGTCTATGCCATGAAGGCTGGAATAACGGTCGGCTGCGAAGTCCCCATTGCTTACACACTCGAGGAGTGCTGGGAACTGATCAAAACCCATGAAGAAACTGGCACACCTTGTATGATGCTCGAGAATTGGAGCTTCCGCCCTGACAATCTGGCCGTTCTGAAAATGATCCGCCAAGGGGCTCTCGGCACCATCACCCATGGTCACTGCGCCTACTCCCACAACTGCATCAACCACTGGTATTTTGATTCAAAAACCGGCAATGACCGATGGGGCGCCAAGTATCTTCTCGAACACAACCGGGCGCAGTATCCGACCCACCAGCAAGGTCCGATGCTCAGCTGGATGAATATCGGCTGTGGCGACTATTACGAAAGCATCACCTCCACGGCGACAGGCTGTTTCAGCATCAATGAATACTTCCAGCGTCACTTCCCCAATCACCCGAATGGCAAGCGCAAGTATGCCCAAGGCGACATCGTCACCACCGTGGTGAAAACCAAAATGGGGAAAAGCATCGTTATCAACTACGACATGCAATCCCCCCGCCCCTACGACAACCGATGGGAAATTCAGGGGACCCGCGGAATCTATAATGAGCAACGCAATGCCATTTCCATGGAAGGCAAGTCCAGAGGTTCTCAAAAATGGGAACCCTTCCCACCCCATCAGAAAAAAAACCAACACCGTTGGGCCTCCTCAGCTTCAGGTGGGCACGGGGGTGCTGACGGACTGATGATCAACCAATTTATCAAAGCGATCCGTGAGAAAAAGCCACTCCCACTCAGTCTCTATGACGGTGTCCTCATGTCATCGATCGGGCCGCTTTCCGAAGCGTCTATTGCAGGAGGCAACCAAGTGGTCAAGGTTCCCGATTTCACCCAGGGAAAATGGAAAACCAACCAACCTTATTTCGCCATTTAATCAACACCATTTTCGCTAAAACGAGCATCTCAATCAACTAACCATTTATCATTTTGTCTACTACCAACAACATCCAATCCGACCGCCGTTTTCTCGATACCTTCAACGAGCTCGCCGAGCGATTTGAAGGAGAAATGAGCGAACAGCTCCTCGCTGCAGCCCAACTCATGGCCGACGCCATCGAACAGGATCGCCTGATCTACATCTTCGGTGGTGGTGGGCACACCTGTCTCGTCATGCAAGAACTCTTCTGGCGCGCAGGCGGCCTCGCCAACCTCTGCCCGATGATCGACTTCGCCATCCACCCTGCCACTCCAGCCTATATGTATCTTGCTCACGAGCGGCGCCATGGTGTGGGTGATGCCTTGGTCGATTATTATGGAGTGGAAAAAGACGACGTCGTCCTGTGCTTCCATAGTTACGGCTTTAACGCTCCGACCATCGACTGCGCACTACGCGCCAAGGAAAAAGGGGCCAAAGTCGTCGGTATTTCATCCAGCGACTGGCACAACACCATCCCCAAGGACTTCCCGATCCGGCACAAGAGCGGTAAAAACCTCTTCGATGTGGCTGACATCTGTATTGAGGATTACGTTCCGTTCGGCGACACCGTCGTCGAAGTCGAAGGCTTTGAACAACCGATTTCCGGCATTTCCAGCACGATTGACTTCTACATCGCTCACCGCCTCGAAATCGAGTGTGTCAAAGCCTGTGTTGCCCGCGGCATCGAACCCCCAGTTTGGTCGAGCGCCAACATTCCAGGTGGAGACAAAAAGAATGAAGATCTCCGCGCGAAATACAACCCTCGGGTCAAGTTTCTCTAGATCATAAATGAATAATATTTAAGCACAGAAACATCATGGCCGTTACAGAAACAGGCGTTAGTTATTACGGGATTTCCTACCCGGAACATGCCCGCAAGGACTTCGAAGAAATGAAAGCCCACAACTGTACGGCTGTGCTGCTTTCCTTGACTGAGTTCGATATATTCTTTTGGAAACACAACATTCCGAAAATTGTCGATGAGGCAAAAAAATTAGGATTCAAAGTGTATCTCAACACTTGGGGTGTCGGCAAATTCTTCGGAGGAGAACCGCCGTCTCTTTTCCTCCAAGAATGTCACATTGAAGACCGTCAATGGTCGGCGCTCACCGGAGAGCCACTCGCGGCGGCTTCTCCGAGTTCACCCGCTTTCCGTGAATACTTCTGGGGTCTCCTCGAAGAACTCGCCCGCACCTGTGATGCGGACGGATTCTTTTGGGACGAACCCCACTATGCAATGCCGGTCTATCCGATCAGCTACCAAAGCACCACGGACTTCACCTGCCGCAGCCCGATTACTCAGGCGATTTTCAAGGAGAAATACGGCTACGAGATGCCGAAAACATTGACCAAAACAGTCCAAAAATTCCGTTTTGATCAAGCCAACGAAATCCTAACCGAAGGAAGTCGCATCGTTAAAAGCATCAACCCGAACCTTTCAGTCACCCAGTGCTCACTACCTGCTGACAACCACTTCTATTCCAGTCAGGCGCGTGGATTTGATAACTGGGAAAAAATTGCATTCAACCCGGACTACGATGTATTTTCCACATCCATTCTAGTGGACGGAAACGATCCGATGGTTGCCCACCGCAACCTGGCCAAGAAAACTGTCGAGCTGGCACGCCAAAACAACAAGCCGTCGCAGCGCTGGATCCAGTCGTTCTTCCGTTCCCCGGAAAACCTGGAAACCATCAAGGACATTTGTCATATCTACGCAGAAGAAGGAGTCGACTCCATCTTCTCATGGACGTATCGGGCCGGAAAAGGAACGCTGCTGCAAGCTCCGGATCCCGATGCCGTGTGGAAAATGCTGGGTGAGGCATACGGGGAGGTTCTTGGAAGCTAATGCATAACATTCAATCACGTAACTAACCGAAAATAGACCTGCCCCCTAAAACCTCACTCGATGATGTTGTCAAAAATGCCTCGCCCCACCATAACAGATTCCTCTTTTACCGACCCACTCATGGCAGACGTCATCAAACCAAACAGCACAATCAAACAGCAATATCTGCTGAATCCAAACCAGACGAACTCACTCCGTTTATCCATAGAAACCCTAAGAACACTCACAAAACAGAGATGAATAAACGAACAGCCGGCCTCTATTCTACTCGCCACCAACCCGAACTCGGGTAAAAAGCCAGAACCAGCAGGAACCATCGTATGGAACCTCAAAAAAGCCCCAGCGGTCCAGTCAACTGCCTGATCAGCTACACCGACAAAACCTTCTACGTCAGCCGTAATGGTGTAATTATCGGTCTCTTCTTTGACCCAGGTGAAGCGCCACCGGAAGGAGTTTTCCTTATGCTCGAAGGTCAAGAGCCTGCTGATCCCCACCTTCCCGGAGCCATCATTCACCCATGGTCCGTTTTATCTCTCACCGGAGGCGTCGCGCAAACCGATGCCGTCACCTGTATGCGTGACCGTATCCGCATTCCATCCAACTTCCGCCAAGCCATACAACAACTCATCAAGCCTGGCACCATTCTGCCCGCCACCCATGAGTCCAGCACTCCTCAAACACGTAGCGGTACAGACTTTTCCATGATGCGACCAGAAGCACCAAAGAAATCGACCAAGTAATTTGACCAACCACCAACGGCAGCGACGTATAGAACAAAGAAGCCAGACAACATAAAAAATAGAAACTGCTTACATTTCATGAAGATCGCTCATTTATCCACCACTCTCTCATTACTTGTATGTTCCATAGCGTCAGCACAACTTCAATGGGTAGATCCAGCAGGCGGAGAAAATTGGAACATTGAAGGCCGAATCTGGAATGAGCCTGGATATGGCAGACTACCGGCCAAAGCCAAAGGTAAAGTCCGTAACGCAGTATGGAATTTGGGGAAGCAATCGGCGGGGTTAAAATTACGTTTCTGGAGTAATTCACCTGAAATTCATCTTGATTACCAACTCGCAGGAGGACTTTCCATGCCTCACATGGCGGCGACCGGAGTCTCGGGCTTTGACTTGTATCGACGCACATCAGAGGGCAAACAATTCTGGGTTGCCGCTACCAAACCGACAAAAACCTCCGCCAAGGTAAAACTAGCAAGCGGGCTTCATGGAAACCCACGCGTCCCGTCACTCTACACACTCTATCTTCCTCTCTATAATGGTGTAAAATCTCTCAAAATCGGGGTCGCGGAGGGAACAACGATCACTCCGGCAAAACCCGATGCCCTGAAACCCATTGTCGTTTACGGAACAAGTATTGCCCAAGGTGCCTGCGCTTCCCGTCCGGGGGTGGCTTGGACAGCCATTCTGGAAAGAAAGCTGGACCGACCACTTATCAACCTGGGATTTTCCGGCAATGGTCGCATGGAAACCGAAATGGCCGATCTGATGGTAGAACAAGATGCAGCCGTCTATGTCATCGATTGCCTACCTAACTTAAACGCAAAAGAGGTCCAGGAAAGAATCAAACCACTGCTCGATAGAATCCGCAAAACCCGGCCAAAAACACCTCTCTTGCTCGTCGAGGAAGCGCCACGTGCCAATGCCATCTGGCACCCCAATAGACAAAGTCAATTGAATCAAGAATGGCAGGCACTGAAAGGAGAATTCGACCGACGCAAACAAACAGACCCCAACCTTCATTACATGAATGGCAAGGACATCCTAGGCATCGATGGGGAGTCTACCGTTGATGCCGTTCACCCTAACGACATCGGCATGATGCGTTATGCTGTCGCTTATGAACATGCCCTGCGCCCGATCCTCGGTATGGAGAATATAGAAGTGGTAGAAAGCGTCCCCGCCTCACCACAGTTACGTGAAATCCCGGGCTACAACTTTCTCTCCCGACATCAGGAAATCCTCCAACGTCACAAAAAAATCAAACCGGATGTCGTTTGGTTGGGTGACTCTATCATCCATTTTTTCTCAGGTGAACCCAAAGCCCCCTACATTCGCGGTGACCAAGCATGGAAAAAACTGTTTAATGGAACACAGGTGACCAACCTTGCCTACGGCTGGGACCGCACTGAAAACGTCTTATGGCGCATTCAACGAGGTGAGTTAGATCAGATCTCACCCAAACTCATTTTACTCTCGATCGGAACCAACGACCTCTCGACCGGAAGAACCCCTGAACAAGTCAGCAACGCGATCATCACACTGGTCACCGAAATCAAACAAAGGCAACCGAATGCAAGATTGATCGTCACCGGTATCTTACCACGTAAAACCCACGCTAAAAACCGCTTGGCTGTGAATCGTCGACTCAAAGAATCAGCCCAACAACAAGGCTATGAATACCTGGACCTGTCCCCAGCTTTCCCAACCACCGAAGTCAACGGCAAAAAACTCATCAGCGGCATGAGTCCAGACCAACTCCACCCCAACACCGAAGGCTATAACCGAATGGGTGATCTGTTAAAAAGCCACCTTGATAGGTTTTGATCAGTATATCTTTGCAGTCGAAGATGCTAAGACTCACATCCTTCATCCCCTTCCTCAGGGTGTAATGGATAATCGCGCCATAGGATCGAACTGCAAATTAACCAGGAAACAGGAGAATGACAAAGCCGCTTTGAGCAGTTCCAATTTGAAGCCCCCAGTTTGACCGGAGGTCCCTCACTCTATGATTGCGATGCGCTGATTATTTCTTGGTGAACACCACACGGAGGAACTCACTATTCTGGCCATCGAATGCAACGGTAGATCGTCCGATGACTTCCTGCATACCATTGGGCAAATCAGTGATGCTGACTACCACCGTTTCGATCTCGTCCCAAGCATCAGTGATACCGAGGTCGGAGGAACGGTGTATTGCCTGATCCATGTGCTGCATGGCAGTGGGATTGCGCTGGTAAGTGATCGCTTGGCAGTCCGTGCCGTTCACATTAACCGTGGTCTGTGAGTAAGGTAACGGGAGGTTTGCGATCCCAGGCATCGTGCCAAACCCGAATTCCTGTAGTGAGTTCAATCCGTCGCAGCGCTGGATCCAGTCGTTCTTCCGTTCTCCGGAAAACCTGGAAACCATCAAGGACATTTGTCATATCTACGCAGAAGAAGGAGTCGACTCCATCTTCTCATGGACCTACCGGGCCGGAAAAGGAACGCTGCTGCAAGCTCCGGATCCGGATGCCGTGTGGAAAATGCTGGGCGAGGACACGGAGGCGGGGTGGTAAAGGGGTTGGAAAATGAAGTAAATGGACGGCATGACACATGTTCACCCGAGCAGTTGAGCGATCAAATTGAAACCCGGGCTACACCTGTTTTTGCCAGCATTCCTTATTCCCCGTTCTCCTTCCGTAATTCGTCCCCCTTTAACGTAATTTCGACCCAAGAAGCTACTTGCTTTACCCAACTACCTCAGCATATTCCTCCACAACATTCTGATCCAGTCACATGATTTTATTTCGTTCATCCATTCCGATCGCTGCCTCAGTAGGACTCTTGCTCGTCCCAATCGCAGCAAGCGCACAAACTACCAAGACGGTCACGAAAACGGTCACCAAGGCCGAGACCGATCAGTCACTCTCCATCCTCAGTGCGAAGAAAATCAACGACACCCGCATCGACCTCACCCTCTCGGCCAAACGCAAAATGACGGTCGACTTCTACAGCAACGACATCTTCCGCCTGTTCCGCGACGACAACGGAGGAGACCTCCGCAAGCCAAGCGCTAAGCCAGAAGCTCAGATCCTCGTCGACCAACCACGCAAAGCTCTCAGCAAACTCGACATCTCAGAAGCCGACGGCAACATCGTCATCCTCACCGACTCCGTCCGCCTCGAGTTCGAAAAAGCGACATCACTGCTCAAGCTCATCCGCCTCAAGGACGGCAAAACCATCTTCAAGCAAATCGCCGCCCCAAGCATCGGCACAAAAGAAGTCAGTCTCACCCTCGAAGAGCTCGATGATGAATACTTCTTCGGCGGCGGCACCCAGAACGGACGATTTTCCCACAAAGGCAAGTCCATCGCCATCGAAAACCAAAACAGCTGGACCGACGGCGGCGTCGCCTCACCCAACCCTTATTTCTGGTCCACCCGGGGGTACGGCGTCATGTGGTATACCTTCAAAAAAGGAACCTACGATTTCAACTCAAGTGGCCAGGGCAAAATCACCCTCTCCCACAAAACCGACTACCTCGACCTGTTCATCATGGCTGGCGAAACTCCAGCTGACCTCCTCGGCCATTACTTCCAACTCACCGGCAAGCCGCTCCTGCTGCCCAAATTCGGCTTCTACCTCGGCCACCTCAATGCCTACAACCGTGATTTCTGGAAAGAAGATGACGAAAAAGGCACCCTCTTCGAAGACGGCAAACGCTACAAAGAAAGCCAAAAAGACAACGACGGAATCCAAGAAACCCTCAATGGTGAAAAGAATAACTACCAGTTCTCCGCTCGTGCCGTCATCGACCGCTACCAAAACGCAGACATGCCACTCGGCTGGCTTCTGCCCAACGACGGCTACGGCGCCGGATACGGCCAAACCGATTCCCTCGACGGAAATATTGAAAACCTCCGCCAATTCGGTGAGTACGCCCGCGAACGTGGCGTAGAAATCGGACTCTGGACACAATCCGACCTTCACCCGAAAGAAGGCATCAAGCCACTTCTCCAGCGCGATATCGTCAAGGAAGTGCGCGACGCTGGCGTGCGTGTCCTCAAGACCGACGTCGCATGGGTCGGCCCCGGCTATTCATTCGGCCTCAATGGCATCGCAGACGCCGCAAACATCATCGCCAAACACGGCGACGACGCCCGACCATTCATCATCACACTCGACGGCTGGGCCGGAACCCAACGTTACGGCGGTGTCTGGACCGGTGACCAAACGGGAGGCAAGTGGGAGTACATCCGCTTCCACATCCCCACCTACCTTGGAGCCGGACTGTCAGGCATGACCAATATCTGTTCC